>CAZXNP010000017.1:0-13221 GCA_964642035.1 uncultured Anaerolineales bacterium
CTCAAGCCTGCATGCTTACACCCCCTGCAAGCGGCGCGGCCGGGGTGGGGGAATGCACGCCTTCCGGCGGCGGCGCCGGCAACGGGTCCGGGGGAGCAGGGGAGGGCGCCCCGGCCGGCACCGAGGGCTGGGCAGATGCCGCCGCCGTCGGCAGGGGAACCGGCGAAGGGTGGCCCCGTACGAGGCCCCGGAGCACGTACGGGGCCGCTTGAGCCCGGCGTGGAAGGTGGGGGTAGACGGCCCGCCAAGCCCCGACCCGGGCCCCCGCGGCAACGGCGGCCCCAGCCACGATGACGGAGGCGATCACGGCGCCTCGACCCTTCACGGAAGGGCCGCCGCCCCTTCCAGACCCACCGTCAGGTACCGCTTCGGTGGGCCCGACGCAGGGCATCGACGAAACGGGACGCCGCGGTGAGCCATGCTCCGGCAGCCACCACCACGAGTGCCGCGGAAAGCCAGCCCAGGGCCAGGCCGATGACCAGCACCAGCATGCGCTCGAAACGGCTGAACAATCCGGCCCGGGTGTCGCACCCCAAACCTTCGGATCGCGCCCGGGTGTAGCTCACCATGACGGAGCCCGTGGCCGCCGCGTACGCCAGCAGGGCCATCTGGGGGCCAAGGGACTGGGCGTGCCACAGCAAGCCCGCGAAGATGGCGATCTCGCTCAGCCGGTCCAAGCAACTGTCCAGGAAGGCGCCCCCGATGCTAGCCTGGCCTGTTGCCCGGGCCAGGGTGCCGTCGAGGGCATCGAAGGCCGCCGCAACCGCCAGCAGCAGCGCGCCGGTGACGATGCGCCCTTGGGCAAAGGCCCAGGCGGCCGGAAGATGGAGAAAGAAGCCAGTTACGGTGAGCTGGTTGGGGCTGATGCCAAGGCGCGCGGCGGCCGACGCCGCGGGGCCCGCGACCCCCTTGGACCACCGGCGCCCGCGCTGGGAAAGCACGCCTACCTCCTGGCCACGCGGGGAGGTCTGGCGGTCACCCGCGGCATGCCTCGCCAGTGTCCAATCATGCCTTCGCCTCGGGGGTATGGCCGATTGAATGGCGCAACCACGCCTCCATGAAATCATCCAGGGCGCCGTCCAGGACGGCACCGGTCTTGCCAGTTTCGAAGCCGGTGCGATGGTCTTTGACCATCTGATACGGCTGCAGCACGTACGAGCGGATCTGGTTGCCCCATCCGGCGTCCACATGCTCGCCCTTCAGCCGCGCCCGCTGGGCCTCCTGCTTCTCCAATTCGAGGGCCACGAGGCGCGCCTTCAGTATCTGCATGGCCATGGCGCGGTTCTGGAACTGGGAGCGTTCATTCTGACAGCTGACCACGATGCCCGTGGGCAAGTGGGTCAGGCGCACCGCCGTGGACGACTTGTTCACGTGCTGGCCGCCGGCGCCGCTCGCCCTGAACACGTCCAATTGGATGTCCTTATCGTCGATGTCCACCGCGATGTCGGTCTCGATCAGGGGCGACACCTCCACCAGGGCGAAGCTGGTGTGGCGTCGGGCGGCGCTATCAAAGGGAGAGATGCGGACCAGACGATGGACCCCCCGCTCGCTGCGCAGCCAGCCGTAGGCCCGCCGCCCCTTGATCCTCAGGGTGGTGCTCTTGATGCCCGCCTCTTCTCCCGATGTCGTACTGACCACCTCCACATCGAAGCCGCGGCCTTCGGCCCACCGGGTGTACATCCGCTGCAGCATCTGGGCCCAGTCCTGGCTCTCGGTGCCCCCAGCGCCGGCGTGAATCGACAACACCGCATCGTGGTCGTCATAGTCTCCGGCAAAAAGCAGCGTCGCCTCGGACGAATCGATCTCCCGGGCCAGCTGGTCAGCCTCCCGGTCCAGGTCCGCGATCATGCCGTCGTCGCCGTCCTGGTCCACCAGCTCGGCCAGCTCCAGGGCGTCGGCCAATCGCCGCTCCAGACCACGCCAGAGCTCGATGTCCTCCCGCACGGCGTTCAGCTGGCGCATCACTCCCCGGGCATGCTCGGGATCCTCCCACAGCGTCGGCTCGCCGGATGCCGCCGTCAATTCGTCCTGGCGCCGCTCCAAGGCCTCCAGGTCAAAGACGCACCAACAGCCGTCCCAGGCGCTCGTCCAGCTCGTGTAAGAGTGCCACCACCTCCCCCGCCGTTCTCTCTTCCGCCGCCATCGCGTCTCTCCGATTTGGGCTAGTAGCTCGTGGTGCCAGTGAAGCGAAACCTGCCCAGACGCAGGGCGGGAACGGCCATGCTGCCGATCCACTCCCCTACGGGCCGGAGCTCCGAGCCCACCGCCTCAACGGTGTCCAGGGCCTCGAGGATGCTCTGAGTGAACCGCAGGTTCTTCACGGGCTGGGCGATCCGTCCGTCCTCGATGAGAAAGGTGCCATCCCGGGTGAGGCCCGTTATCACGGTCTGCATTGGCATCACGGGGCGGACGTAGTTGAACCGTGTCACGTAGAGACCCCTCTCCACCGGCGCGGCGAGGGCCGCGGTGTCGGCGTCGCCGGGGGATAGAACCAGGTGCCCAGGCACTGGCCCCAAGGAGTTTGGCGCTGGCAGGGCGTGCCCGGTGGAAGCCTGGCCCCCGTCAAAGCGAGCCGCCGACATGCGGTCCCACACGGCATTCCGCGCCACGCCGTCCTCAATGCACACCACCCGTTGCCGCGGCACGCCCTCGTAGTCGAATGACATGGGCAGGGTCAGCGGGTGCTGGCAATCGTCGGTGATGGTGATTGCCTCGCCGGTGACCCGCTCGCCGAAGCGCCTGGCCATGAAGGATCGGCCCTCGACTACGGCCTGGCCTGAAAAGCCAAGCATGCCGAGAAAGCCGACAAGGGTACCCACGGCGTGGGGCTCGAGGACTACCGGGTAGTCGCCGGCCTCGACGTCCACGGGATCCCGGCTGCCCACGGCCTTGTCCACGGCCTCGGCGGCCAGGGCCTCATGATCGAGGTCAGCCAGGCGTGAGCCGACCCACTGCGAGTACCCGGATCCTGAGCCAGACAACACCACCGCTACCCACGACGCCCGGCTGCGGTCGCCAAAGGCCCACATGCCCTTGGAGTTGGCCACGGCCACCATCTGGTGCGCCGTGGACAGGGCACCAGCGGCCTCTCCGTCGTGATCGGCCGCCAGCCGGCATATGGTAGCCACCCGACCGGCCCTATCCTCGGGCGTCGCCGCGACGGTCGCCTCGTCAGGCGCCGGCATCGGCGGCGCCGCCATGGGGCCCGGGAGGCCCGGCCAGGCCTCCACCACCGGCGACAGCCGGGCCAGCTCGGCGGCCCGGCGGGCCGCCCCTTCCACGCCGGGCTTAGTCAGGTCATTTGTGGAGGCGGCACCTATCCGGCCGGCCACTACGGCTCGCACCCGCACCTCGGTGTTGCGTTCCCGCACGTTCTGATGGATGTGGTTGCTGGCGAACCGGGTGAGGGCACTGTCCTCGCCCAAGAGCACGCACTCGACCTCATCAGCGGCACAGGCTGCCAGGGCCCAAGCGGCGATCTCCCTCGCGTGACCTTCGTCGCCCGGTGTCAGACCAACCGGCCTCTCCGTGCGCTGGGGCGTCATGCCGTCACTCCCACGCGGATGCCACGAAACCTGGCCGGCGCCGCCCCATGCCCCGTGTGGGCCACCTGGCCTGGCTGGCCCTTGCCGCAGTTGGGAGTGCCCCACACCACCCACTCGTCGGGGCCGCACACGGCATCGCATGCCCCCCAGAACTCCGGAGTAAGGCCGGTGTAGGTGGCGTTCTTGAGCATGGCGCCGCGGCGGCCGCCACGGATCTCCCAGGCGATCTCAGTACCGAACTGAAAATTCAACCGCTTGTCATCAATCGACCAACTCTTGTTCGTCTGCATGTAGATTCCGTCGCTGGTGTCTGAGATCAAGTCCTCCAAGCTACCGGCCCCCGGCTCCAAGCTGACATTCGTCATCCTGATGAGGGGAATGCGATTCCACCCGCTGGCGCGCATCGTGCCATTGGACCGTTTGGGCCACGCGGGGTTCATGCCGTGGAGCCGGCTCGCCGTCTCCCGGCTTGTCATGTAGCCGACAAACATGCCGGCCCGGACTATGGGTGTCCTCTGGGCCGGTACTCCCTCATCATCGAAGCCGAAAGTCCCCAATCCACCAGGCAACGTGGCATCCGCGGTGAGGTTCACGAGGTCGGAGCCGTAGCGGTAGCCGCTCAGTTTGTCAGGAGTGAGGAACGACGTGCCGGCGTAGGCGGCCTCGGTGCCGAACACTCGATCGAGCTCGATGGGGTGGCCACAGCTCTCGTGAACCTGAAGAGCCACCTGGGTGCCGTCAAGGATGACCGTGGTCGTGCCCGGTGGGCACGCCTTGGCGGTGAGGAGCGCCACGGCTTCGGCGGCAGTCTCCGCCGCGTGGCCGGGAAGGTCCATCCCGCGCACCAGCTCCCAACCCAAGGTGCCCTGATGCCGGCCGAAGGAGTTCGGATAACTGCGCTTTTGGGTGTCGCCGTGGCCCGTGGCCGTCACCTCTATGCCGCCGCCTGTTTCCACGATGGTCTGCTCGATGAAGCTACCTTCGCTGGAGGCAAAGACCTTCTCCTCCCGGATGGCCACCAAGCTGCCCCGGATCACGGCCACGTGATCGCGTCGGGCCTCCCTGTCCGCCGCCAGCAGAAGAGCCACCTTCTCCTCCACTGCCACGGAGAAAGGGTCTTCGTCCACCGGAGTCTCATATCTGGCCAGGTGCACTTCGGGGGGGCCGAGGTCAACGGCCTCGCCCGGCACAAGGCCACTGGCGTTGGCGATCGCAACCGCCTCGGCGGCCACGGCGTCGGCCTCGCCTGGGTTCAGGGTGGCACTGGACGCGAAGCCCCACGCACCGTCGATGAGCACCCGCACTCCGAGGCCAACGGACTCCGCATCGGAAATCGCCTCCACGGCCCCGGTGCGAGTGGATACGGACTGGGTGCGGTTCGCGACAACGCGCACGTCGGCGTACGCGGCGCCCAGGCGAGAGGCAGTGCCGAGGACGCGGTCGGTGAGATCGCGCATGGGGGTCTCCGCTGATTCAGGGGAGCCCGCCCGGGAGTAGGCGGCGGGCAGGCTGGACCGCGCTACGCTGGCCGAGGCGGGCCTCGGTCGCGGGGCGCCGATCGTAGTCGCCCGCGGCCAACCACGCAAGGTCGGCGTAGGCGTCCGGCGCGAGAAGTCCCTTCGGAATTCGCCCCCGGTACCCTGTTCTCTATAATGCCGCCGTGGCCGCGATCCGCTTCGAGAAGCTCCGGCATGACCCCGACAGCCGGGCCCGAGCCGGTGAGCTTGTAACCCCCCATGGCATCATAGCCACGCCCGCCTTCGCCCCCGTGGCCACCCGGGGAACGGTGAAGGCCCTGACCCCCCAGGCACTGTCGGACCTGGCCGTGGGCGTCGTCATGGCGAATGCCTACCACCTGGCGGTGCGTCCCGGTGCCGCCGCGGTGGCATCCCTAGGGGGCCTTCACGCTTTTTCCGCCTGGCCGGGCCCCATCATGACTGACTCGGGCGGCTATCAGGTCTTCAGCTTGGCGCCGCAGCGACGAGTTGACGACGGCGGCGTGACATTCCGGGATGCCATTGACGGCTCGAGCCGGCGTCTCACGCCCGAGAGCGTGATAGCAGTGCAGGAGTCCTTGGGAGCCGACATCGTCTTTCCCCTAGATGTGTGCACCGTCCTTGGGGCGAACCGCGGCCAGGCCACCGAAGACCTCGAGCGCACCCAGGCCTGGGCGGTGCGGTCGGTGGCCGCGCGGCGCCGGGGCGACCAGGGCCTCATGGGGATCGTGCAGGGCTCCGTATACCCGGACCTGCGCCGGCAGGGAGCCAGGGCCATGGCGGCCCTGGAGGTTGACGGCTTCGCCATCGGGGGAGTCAGCGTCGGAGAAGGCAAGACCGCCATGTACGCGGCGGTCGATACCGTTGTCGACGAGCTGCCCGACGGGGCGCCGCGGCACCTGTTGGGGGTGGGCCACGACGACGACTTGATCGAGGCCATTGCCCGGGGCATAGACACGTTCGATTGCGTCATGCCCACTCGCGTGGCCCGCAATGGCGCGGCCCTCACTGGCGCCGGCCGCATCAACCTGCGGGGCGTGGAGTATGCCCAGGACAGTCGCCCCATAGAGGCCGGGTGCCCGTGCTACGCCTGCAAACACTTCACCCGGGGGGCGATCCGCCACTGGCTCAAGGCCGGCGAGATCTTGCCGCTGACCTTGCTGAGCATCCACAATCTTCATCACGTCCTCGACATCGTGTCCCGGGCCAGGGCTGCCATCCTGACCGGCACCTTCACCGCCTTCCGCGTCACACGACCGACCAGCCCCAACGCCGTCGGAGGCACCCCATGACGCCAATTGAGGACGTGCTGGCCGACCTCATCAGGACCGCCATCGAGGGCTACCGGGGAGAGAGGTGGACTGACTCCGTGCCGGTCGAGGTCTCTAACCGCCCCGATCTCGCTGACTACGCGTCGCCGGTGGCCTTCAAGATGGCGAGGGCCGCCCGGCGCCCGCCTATGCAGATTGCCGAGGCCATAGCCTCCGAGCTCGAGGGCCGCGGCCCGGGTATTGTCGAGGCTGTGGTGGCGACGCCGCCTGCCTTTCTGAACATCAGGTTGGCGCCGGAGTACTTGGCCTTCGTGGTGCAGGCCGCAATCGAGGCCCATGGGGCAATCGCCGACCGGCAGTCCGGTGCCGGCGTCAAGGTAGTGGTGGAGCACACGAACATCAATCCCAACAAGGCCGCCCATGTGGGCCACTTCCGCAACGCATGCCTTGGCGACAGCCTGGCCCGAATCCTGGATCGGCAGGGCCATGAAGTGGAGGTCCAGAACTACATCGACGACACCGGTGTCCAGGTGTCCGATGTGGTCGTCGGCCTGCGCCACCTGAAGGTGCCCCGGTCCGACGGCGAGGCTTTCGATCGGTACTGCTCGCGAGTCTATTCGGCCGTCCGGGACGCCTACGACCGAGAGCCGACCCTTCTGGACAAACGCCTCGAGGTCCAGAAGGCCCTGGTGGAGGGCACCGGAGACCTGGCGGTCTACGCCCGGGACGTCGCCACCCGGATCGTCCAAGGCAACTTGCGGACCATGAGCCGCGCCGGGGTGGCCTACGATCTGCTCACCTGGGAGTCGGACGTTCTGCGCCAAGGTCTCTGGGACGAGACCTTGGCGAGGCTCAAGGCCGCCGGGGCGGTTCGCCATGAGAAGGAGGGGCCCAACGCCGGGACATGGGTGCTCCCCTTCGGCCTTGGAACGACGGCCGGGACAGACTCGACGGTCACCGAGGACAAGGTGCTGATCACAAGCGCGGGCGTCGCCACCTACACGGCCAAGGACCTGGCGTACCAGCTGTGGAAGTTCGGACTGCTGGACCAGGACTTTCACTATAGCCGCTGGGGCGACCAGCCCGGCGACCGGACACTGTGGACCACCACCAGTGAGGCCGGGGACGGCGACGCCCCAGCCTTCGCCGGCGCCCAGCGGGTGATCAACGTCATCGATGCCAGCCAGTCGTACCCGCAGCAGGTGGTCTGCGCCGGGCTGCAGCGCCTAGACTTCGACGCCGCCGCCGCCAACTCCGAGCACCTGGCCTACGGCCTCGTGACCCTGACTGCGGCGGCGGCACGAGTCCTTGGCATCGATGTCGACGAGGGGACGACCGCGGTGGCAATGCAGGGCCGCCGGGGTATCCAAGTCTACGCCGATGACCTCTTGGACCGCCTGGAGGATGTGGTGGCCGATCGGGGCGCTGACCGGAAGACCGCGACGGCCGTGGCCACCGGAGCGGCCAGGTATTACATGCTCAAGTTCTCCACGAACCAAGACATCGCCTTCGACTTCGACGAGGCCCTGCGCACGACCGGGGAGACCGGTGTGTACCTGCAGTACGCGTACGTGCGGGCCAGTGGCATTTTGCGCAAGGTGGGCTCCGCGATGGCCTCCCCGCCACCGCCCAATCTCCCTGACCTCGACCGTGGCCTCTGCCTGAAGATTGCCGACTACCCCCGGGTCATGGCCACGGCGGCGGACACCCGGAGCGTGGCCACGGTGGCCAAGTATGGCTTTGATCTGGCTGCCGCCTTCAGCGCCTTCTACGACAACACATCACCCGTGGTGGCCGAGGAAGACCCCGTTGTGAAGGCGTGGCGGGCCGGCCTCGTGGCCGCCTTCCGGCTAGTCATGTCCGACGTCCTCGACCTTCTTGGCATCCCGGCACTGGAGCAGATCTGAGGTGGACAGCCGCGGCGTCCTCGAGCACCGCCTGGCCACCCTCGACTCGCTACTCGAGGGCCCGCCGCCCGTGACGGGGGGCAGCGCGGAGGTGGGCCGTGGCCTGCGGGAGCGCTGGGCGGCCGAACGACGCCTGCTGGTGAAGCTCATGGCGGAGTCGAAGGGTCTCGACGTTGCCGACACCGCCGCCTTGTGGCGAGATCGCACAGAGCGCTTTATCGAGTCCTCCGGCGGCCGCGTCGACGGCTGGGTCGACACCTCGGGCACGCGCTGGAACGCCGAGCTCGTCCTAGGGCTCCTCGATGAACTCCAGGAGCGCTTGGACCAATGGAACGGGCCACCGGCGACGGATCTGAAGGACGCCCCTCCCGGGGAGAGCAGCGTCCCGAAGGAGGGCCAAGGGTGACTGCCCCGGCCGGATCCGTGGTGCTGCGCCGCGCCCGGATTTACCCTCTGACCCCCGGGGGGGAGCCGGATCGGGCCGTGGAGGCCATGTCGGTCCACCACGGCCGCATCGTGGCCGTGGGCTCGGAAGCGGACGCCTTGGCAGCGGTGCCGGACGGCACCCCCAACATAGACATGGGGGGCCGAGTCGTACTGCCCGGCTTCACCGACGCCCACGTTCACTGGGCGGGCTTCGCCTTGGCCCGTCGCAACCTGGAGCTGCGGCCGGCAATGTCCCTGGCCGAGGTGCTGGACGCGGTGGCCGAGGCGGGCGCCGAGAAGCCTGCCGGCGCCTGGATCGTGGGCCGCGGCTGGGACCACTCCGACTGGGGCCGCTGGCCAACGGCAGCCGACCTGGACCGAGTCTCGCAGCACCATCCCGTGGCCCTGACGAGGAAGGACGGCCATGCCGTCGTGGTCAACTCCCTCGCCCTTCGGACAGCCAGGGTAGGCCCGGGCACCCCGTCCCCGGATGGCGGGGAGATCGTGCGCGTTGAAGGGATGCCCACGGGAGTGCTCAAGGAGACCGCGGCCGATCTGGTGCGCCGGGTCGTACCCCAGCCAGACGCCTTCGAACGCCAGTCGGCCCTGGTGGAGAGCTGGCCGGAGGCCTGGCGGCGCGGGATCACTGGCTGCCACGACATGGGCTACGGCACCGGTCTGGCCCTTTTCCAGGACCTGGCAACCCTCAGAGATGCCGGGGAGTTGGGCCTGCGCATCGTCTGGTACCTCCCCAAAGCGGCCCTCGATGAGGCAGTGGCCCTCGGGCTGCGGTCTGGCCTCGGCGATCACTGGCTTACCGTGGGCGGAGTCAAGCTGTTCCTCGACGGCACCCTGGGCTCTCGAACTGCCCACCTGCTGGCCCCATACGAGGGGGAAGCATCAGATTGCGGCTTGTCGACGATGTCGTCGGAGGAGCTGGCGGACGTCGTGGCCCGGGCGTCCGCCGCCCAAATGGTCGTCGCGGCCCACGCTATCGGCGACGCCGCCGTCAGACGGGCCCTGGACGCCTTCGAAGCCGCCGTCCCCGAAGGGGGAGCTCCTCGGCCCTGGCATCGGATCGAGCACGCCCAGCTCGTCGACGCCGCTGACCTGCACCGCTTTGCCGCCCTGGGTGTCGCCGCATCGGTGCAACCGGTTCACGTCGTGGCCGACGCTACCCACGTGGACAGCGCCTGGGGCGCCAGGGGACGCATGGCCTATCCGTGGCGCCGCCTTGCCGACGCTGGGGCGACCCTCCTCTTCGGGTCCGACGCACCCGTGGAGACCCCCGATGTATCGGCCGGCCTCTCGGCTGCCACAACCCGAGCCGGCTGGCACACGGAGCAGGGTGTGTCGGTGGGCGAGGCCCTCGCGGCCTACACCCGGTCGCCTGCGGCCGTGGCCGGCAACGACGACGTGGTGGGGGCCTTGATGCCGCCCCGGCGAGCTGACCTCGTCGTGCTCTCTGTGGACCCCTTCGAGGTCGTGCCCACGGACCTCGTCGACCTGTCGATCGAGGCGACGATGATTGACGGCGTGTGGGTGTGGCAGCGACCGGACTCCGACTTGCCCAACCCCCCGGGATGACGACTGCGGTCCCCCCATCGCGCCGCCGTGGGCCCGGGGACGAAGCTGCTGATGCCCGCGGGCGCCGAAGCGCCCACGCCCCGAGGGGGACCGTGGTGTACGGTGTTCTTGCCGTGGGCGTTGCCAGCGTGAGCACCGGGGCCCTCCTGGGGCGCCTTGCCTTGGACCAAGGAGTGCCCCCCCTGGCCGTGGCCGCCTACCGCTTGGGCCTAGCCAGCCTCCTGCTGGCGCCGGTCGCCCTGGCGCGGCGAGATTCCTTTCTGCCGCTCAACGATCACTATGACCGCTGGGCCGTGGCCTCGGGTGCGGCCCTGGCGGCTCACTTCGCGCTGTGGATTGGGTCCCTCGAGCGAACGACTGTGGCCAGCTCCGTCGCCCTCGTGACGGCCCACCCAATCCTGGTGGCCGCCGCAGCCCCCGTTGTCCTCCACGAGCGAGGCCGCCCGGCACTGCTCGCCGGCATCGTGACGGCCATGGCCGGGGTGGCGGTGGTCGCGCTTGGGGACGGCCGCCACGGCCACCATGCCCTCGTGGGCGACGTGATGGCCCTGGGAGGCGCGGTGGCCTTCGCTGTCTACGTCATGGCTGGCCGGCGGGCCCGGGCCCGGCTGCCCCTGATCCAGTACGTGGCCATCGTCTATCCGGTGGCCAGCCTGCTCCTGTTTGGCGCCATGGCCATCTCTGACGTGCCGATGGGAGGGTACTCCCCCCGGGCATGGCTGTGGTTCTCCCTGATGGCCCTGGTCCCCCAGCTGGCCGGTCACTCCAGCTTCAACTGGGCCCTGCAGCACGTGTCCGCCAGCTACGTGAGCGTGGTCGTCCTGGGCGAGATCGCGGGCAGCGCCCTGCTGGCCTGGGCTTTCCTGGGGGAGGCGCCACCGGCCACGGCCGCCGTCGGGGCGGCCATGATCACCTCGGGCCTGGTCATGGCCAGCGTCGCGGAGCGGCACTCCGTCAGCTGATTCTGGTCATCGACCGGGCCCGCTGCTAGAGTGGCCCCGTGCCCCTGTCAACGCTCCTGCACGAGATCCCGATCAGAGTCCGCTACGCCGAGACCGACGCGGCCGGCATCGCCCACCACGCCGCCTACCTGCCATGGCTCGAGGTGGGCCGCGTCGAATGGCTGCGAGCCGCGGGTTTGTCATATCGCGACTTGGAGGCCTCCGGCTATAGCCTGCCCATCATCGATCTCCGGGTACGTTATGTCGCCCCCGTGCACTTCGACGACCGCCTGCTGATACGCACCGGCCTCATTGACCTTCGCAGTCGCAGTCTGCGATTCGTGTATGAATTAGTCAGCGCCGAAGAACATCCCCGGCAGCTCGCCAACGCGATGACGCGCCACGTGTGCGTGGCAGGTGGCAGCATTTCCCCGCTCCCGCCGGAACTGAGGGCTCTAGGAGAGTAACCCAGGAGTCCGGCCGAAGCGATTGTAGGCCGGACTCCCAAGGGCCGTTGGCAGGCCTCAGCCGTCCTCGGCCGGGTCCGGGGCTTCAGGCTTCGTCAAGTCGTCGATCTGGATGACAGCCTCCTCCACCTCGAGGCCCTGGGCCAGAGCGAGCTCCCCGGCAAGCATGCTCCGCGCCTGCTCGTACAGGCGCGCTTCGGTGGGCGAGTACGTCTTGCTGAGACTGCGATGGGCCATATCCCGGACCACGGCGGCGAGGTTCTCGGCGTCGCCCTCGCGGAGCCGCGCAGTTAGGTGGGCCTGCCGTTTCTTGAAGTCGTCCGGCAGATCCTCCGAAGCGGCACCGAGAAGCTTGAGAATCTTCTTGGACCTCTTGGCGCTGGCAACGGCGCGAAGGCCAATCTCCTCGGCCATGCGCACCGGCACTTTGAGCTTCATGTCCTGGGCCGCCAGGTCGATGACGTAGTAACGGGTGAATCCGTCCAGCACGTCGTTGCTCTCGACAGCCGCGATGATTCCGGCACCGTGGGCGGGGTGGACAATCTTGTCCCCGACGTGGAACTTTCCCTTGACCGCTGCCATGCGCGCGGCCCTCAGGCCAACTGGATCACGTCGACGGCCTGGGGCCCCCGAGGCGTGTGCTCGATCTCGAACTCCACGGGGCTCCCAACCTCGAGCTCCCGGACGCTCTGATCCAAGAGGGAGGACAAGTGGACGAATACCTCGCCCTCGTCCTCGCTGGCGATGAATCCGTACCCCTTGTCAGTGTTGAAGTACTTCACGGCTCCCACGTGCCGGACCCTGAGGGCCGTCTGCTTCTCTCGCCGCCGAGTGCGTGGTCCGCTGCCCCTGCCTGGGCGACCATGGCCGCGGCGCCCGGCGTTGCCTCGGCCACTGCTTCCCCCAGCGCGACCGCCTTGGGCCCGACCCTGTCGCTGCGATCGCCCCCGCTGGCTCGGCCGCGGAACCTTGCGATCGCCCCGGCCGCGGCTGCCCCGGGCGTCCCCGTTGTCGGCGGCCGCTTCACGGGCGGCAGGGCCGCTTGCCTCGGCCAAGCGGACGTCGGCCCCCCGGCATTCCGAGCAAAACGCCGGCGGAGTGGTTGACTGCCCCTGCTGCTTCCGCCGCCGCTGTTCACTTACGGTGTAGACGAACTCCTTGCCGCATGCGCCACAGCGCAGCAGCTGGTCACGAAACCCCATTCTCTAACCCCCCGTTCCATGCCGCCGGGCTCAAAAGCCCGGCCCGCGGTGCGCCTCCGCCCAAGCCGATCATCTTCGACCCCGACTGCCAGAGCCAGGGTGGCAGGCAGAGGCGCCATCACTCGTGGATCCCTACGCCACTGAGCTCCCGAAGCGCACGCCAGCGAGAGTTGCCTCGCCGGCACCGCTTCGGGCCTCGATGTAAGAACCTGTGCTTCCGGACACTACTTCTCCTCTTCGGCCGCCTGCGGCTGGGGCTCGTCGGCAGCGGCTTCCTTTTCCGGTGACCCACCATTCGTCTCCTCCGGCGGGGCGGCCTCAGCCTCCGGTTCCTCGGCGGCCGGGGCCTCCTCCTCCGGCGGGGCGGCTTCAGCCTCCG
>CAZXNP010000018.1:0-13128 GCA_964642035.1 uncultured Anaerolineales bacterium
TTGTCGCGTAGGCGTTCCCACTCGGGCCGGCCGTCCATGATGCGAAGGGTCTCCCGGAGGTCACGGATCTGGTCTCGCAGGGCCGCCGCCCGTTCAAACTCCAGCTCCTTGGCCGCGTGGCGCATCTCCTTCTCGAGGTCCCGCACTAGATCCGCCAGCTCCGCCTTGGGCATCTTGTCGGCCGCTACCGCCATGCCGTCCTCCTCGGCGGCCAACTGTCGCACCCGCTGGGTCAGATCGTGGACCTCCTTCTGGATAGTCTGGGGGGTGATGCCGTGGGCCTGGTTGTACGCGATCTGCTTCGCCCGGCGCCGATTCGTCTCGTCGATTGCCTGGCGCATGGCGTCTGTTTCCCTGTCGGCGTACATGACCACGGTGCCATCGGCGTGCCGGGCGGCCCGACCTATCGTCTGGATCAGGGCCGTGGCGCTCCGCAGGAACCCCGACTTGTCGGCGTCCAGGATAGCCACGAGACTGACCTCGGGCAGATCCAGGCCCTCCCGGAGCAGGTTGATGCCCACCACCACGTCGTAAACGCCGAACCGGAGGTCCCGCAGGATCTCGACGCGCTCCAGGGTCTGTACCTCGCTATGGAGGTAGTGAACCTTGACGCCGAGCTCGAGGAGATACTCGGCCAGGTCCTCCGACATTCGCTTCGTCAAGGTGGTCACCAGGGCCCGCTGGCCGGCGGCTACGCGCTCACGGATGAGGCCGAGAAGATCGTCCACCTGGCCCGCCGAGGGTCTGACGATTACCTGGGGGTCCACCAGGCCCGTGGGGCGGATGATCAGCTCAACGGTCTGCTTGGCGGTCTTCTCCTCATGGGGTCCCGGAGTGGCGCTCACGAACACGGCCTGATGCACCCGGGCTTGCCACTCCTCAAAGGTCAAGGGCCGATTGTCCAACGCCGAGGGCAGACGGAAGCCGTGCTGGACCAAGGTCTCCTTGCGCGATCTGTCGCCGGCATACATGCCTGCTATCTGGGGCAGAGTCATGTGACTCTCGTCGGTGAACACCAGGAAGTCGTCGGGGAAGTAATCGAGGAGGGTCCAGGGCGGCTCGCCCTCGCCTCGGCCTGTGAGGTGCCGGGAGTAGTTCTCGATACCGGTGCAGTAGCCTATCTCCCGCATCATCTCGAGGTCGTAGTGGGTGCGGCTTTCCAGTCGCTGGGCCTCAAGGAGCTTGCCGGCGGCCGTCAGCTCTGAAAGGCGGTCCTTCAACTCCGCCTCGATGGTCTCCATGGCGTGGACCAGATTGTCCTGGGGAGTGATGAAGTGTCGGGCCGGGAAGATCTCGAGGCTGGGCAATGCCTCCAGGACCTCGCCCGTGACGCGATCCACTCGCGTAATGCGCTCGACTTCGTCGCCGAAGAGCTCGATCCGATAGGCGGATTCCTCGTACGCTGGTTGGATCTCAAGGGTGTCCCCCCGGGCCCTGAAGGTGCCTCGGGTGAGCTCGTAGTCGTTGCGCGAGTACTGGATGTCCACAAGGTGCCGGAGCAGCTTCGTGCGATCCCGGCGCTCGCCAGTCACGAGGCGAACCACAACCTGGCCATAAACCGACGGTGATCCAAGTCCGTAGATGCTGCTCACGCTGGCCACAATCAAGACGTCTCGGCGCGAGAAAAGGGCGCTGGTGGCCGCCAGCCGGAGGCGGTCGATCTCGTCGTTTATCGAGGTATCTTTCTCGATGTAGAGGTCGGACTGGGGGACGTAGGCCTCCGGCTGGTAGTAGTCGTAGTAGGAGACGAAGTACTCGACGGCGTTGCCGGGGAAGAAGTCCCGGAATTCGCTATACAGCTGAGCGGCGAGGGTCTTGTTGTGGGCGATTACGAGGGTCGGCCGGTTGACGCGCTCGACGACCTTCGACATCACGTAGGTCTTGCCGGTGCCCGTGGCCCCCAGGAGGGTCTGGCGGGCCATGCCCTCCTCGATGCCCTGGACCAAGGCCTCGATGGCCGCGGGCTGATCCCCGGCGGGCTCAAAGGGGCTGTCGACCTTGAAATCGGTCACGGTCCTTCACCCCGGACCAGGGGCCGGAGAACCAAGGGCAGGTGGAGTCGGTGCTTCGGGGGGTGGCCCGGCACGAGGGAGGATGTTGGGGTACTACCCGAAGTGGCCGATGGCGTCGGCGACGCAGGCGACGGGCGGACCGTCGGGGTCGGCGATGGGGAGGCGGTTCGAGGGGCTGGCGGCGTGGCGCTAGTACGTTGAGAGGCCGTGGCTGTGGCGGTGGCTGTGGCGGTGGCCGTGGCGGTGGCCGTCGACGACGGCGAGGGCGTGGCTGTGGGGACCGACGGCAAGAGTGGGCCAGCCAACCGGTGCAGTGCCCCCACCGAGCGGCGGTCATCCGGGGCCGCGTCGGGGAAGCCAAGGTGCAGATCGATGGCGCCATCGCCGTCGGTGTCGCCAAGGGCGATGGTGATGCCTGCGCTTCCAGAGCCGGGTCCCGGGCCGAGGATCACAAGTCCAGCGACCTCTGTGGTAAGGGTCATTGCCCCCCGGGGAGGCAGGGGGCCTTGCAGGCCGAAGACGCGTCCCGCGCGGACCCGTTGACCGACGTCAGACCAGGGCGCCGCAACGACGAGGTCCGCCTGGGGATCGCCGTCCAGGCTTCCAGCCGCCACGGACCACCCTAGGCGTTCCTCCGGGATGCCCCCGGCCAGGGTCAGATGGGCGGCCGTCGCCAGATCGAGGACCCCCGGCCCCAATGGCCCCGGCACCACGTGAACTCGGCCGCGGCGGCGAGCCGCCGACGGGGCGCCGATGGCCAGATCGACCTTGCCGTCTGCCGTGAAGTCGGCGGCAGCGAAGGGTCGGCCGCGGCAGCTGCAGGCCCCCGTGGAGAATGCGGTGCCGACCTGGTCGCCCTCGGCGCCAACAATGACGAGGTCGGGCTCCGATGGCGCCTCAGGTCCCTGGCCGCCGAAGTACACCGCCACGGACCCGGAGTTGGCCGGGGCGCCGGCCGGTGCGCCGATGCTGCCGACCAGGAGGTCGTCGCGGCCGTCGTCATTGATGTCGGCGGCGGCGACGGAAGATCCGAAGAAGGTTCGCGGGGCCGATCCGACAAGCTCCCAGCTCGCGGTTGAGGTTTGCAGGTTGCGCACCTCTCCCTTGGCGAAGGGGCCCCGGAACACGAAGACGGCTCCGGAGAAGTCGTGGCGCAGTGCCGCGGCCACGGCCAGGTCTTGGTGGCCATCGGCATCGAAGTCTCCGGCCGCCATGTCCGTGCCAAGCTGATCAGTGCCCTCGGTGGCGCTGCTGCCGGCCAGCAGGGCATCCGCCTCAGAAACCAGGAAGTCTACGTGACCTCCGACATCGGGGCCGCCGAACATGATGTAGACGGCGCCGCCATTCACCTGGCCGAAGGGGTCGCCAAGGAGCGAGCCCAATGCCAGGTCCGCCTGGCCGTCACCGTCCAAGTCGGCCGTGGCCATGCTCGAGCCCATTCGGGCTTCCCGCCCGGCGCCTATGAAGGACCAGTCGGCCCCCCCGGCGCCGGCCAGATCGATGCGCCCTGGCCAGGCTGGTCTCCCAAACAGGGCGTACGAGCGGCCAACTATATTGCGGCCGCTCTCGCTACCCCAGTGGGCCCCGGCCAAGACGTCGAGGAGCCCGTCGGCGTTCACGTCGCCGAGGCGAAGGTCGTTCCCCAGCTGGTCCTTGGCCGGAGCGCCGAGGATTTCAGTTTGTGCCTCGGTCGCCAGGTCTATGACCACGCCGGGGGCTGTGCCGGAAAGCGCTGTCGGGGACATACCGTCGATGTGACGGTGACGCTGACCGTTCCCCACCACGCCGGGGGCCGGAAATGCGAGGAGGGCAGCCAATAGGGCGGCGGTGCGGGACGGCGAGGCCATAGTCGTTCGATGGTAGCGGCCGGCATCGGGGCTACAAAACCTCGCCGCCGGCGTCGTCGGCCAGTTGCCGAGCCTCGGCTTGACCCGCCGCCGAGGATCGGGCGATAATGCCCGCGCCGCAGTTCCCGTGGGTGTTCTCGAGGAGGAGATGCTCGGTGGTGGTGGGGTTGGCAACTCTCACCTTGGTGGTGCCCGATGCGACGAGCCTGAAGGACAAGCGTCGGGTGGTGCGCAGCGTCACGTCGCGGCTGCGGGCGCGACATAACGTTGCGGTCGCCGAGGTGGGCTCCCAGGGAGCCCGCCAGACCATCGCCCTTGGCCTGGCGTGCGTTTCCAACGACGCCGGTCATGCCCACGCCATGCTGGAGAAGGCCGTCCACTTCGTAGGGCGCCAGAGAATCGATGCCGAGCTCGCGGATTACAGCATCGAGATGCTCTAGGCGTGCGGGGGGATGCCAAGGGGGTTTCTCCGCCGCTAACTGGGGCGCCGATGGCAGCGCCACCCGAGGGATGCTTGACATGACGGAAGCCACTCGCTCGCTCCTCGTGGATGTGGCCACGAGCATCCTCCTGCTGGCTGCGTTTCTGATATTGGCCGCTACGGTGGCGGCCTTGGCCTTGGCATGGCGTGGCGTGAGGGCCGCACGCCGGGAGCTGGGGCCGGGATTGCGGCGCATGGAGGCCGTGATTGCCGAGATGGAGTCCACGACGGTCCATACCGCCGAGGGGGTTGTAGGGCCCCCGATCAGGGTGGCCAGTACTTGGGCTGGCGTGAGGGCAGCGGCCAGGACCCTGTTCGGCGGGGCCACGGACCCTGCACCCACCGATGGCCCACCGCCTCTTTAGGAAAAGCGGCTGGTTCCGACTCGCCGGGGCGAGTTCCGGCGGGGTGCAGCCGGCGCAATCGCGATGGCGGTCTGCAGAACCACGACGTGCACGAGTTTCAGGATGTTCTCATGATGAATGTGCCCCATGCGGAGGGCCGGCCCTTCGCCAACCCGGTCGTGGTGCTCCGGGAGGAGTCCGACGACTGGGCCATTCTGTATAACCCCGACACGGCAGACGCAATCGGTCTGAACCCCGTGGGCGTCGCGGTGTGGCGGCTCCTCGATGGGGACAACTCAGTGGCGACCATTGGGGCCCAGCTCAACGACCAGTTTGCCGACGCTCCACCAGATGTATGCGGCGACGTGTGTCGTTTCGTGGACGCTTTAGCGGGCCTCGGTTTCGTCGGTTACGAGGTGCCGGAGGGTCGGCAATGAACCAATCCGTGGCGACGGACGGTCAACGGCGGCCGGCGCCGCGACGTGTGATGCGAACGCCGCGGCGGGTAACCGTGGAAGTCACGGCCAAGTGCAATCTTCGATGTCGCTACTGCTATTTCTTCGACAATGCGGCCGTGCCGTACCGGGACTTGCCCGTGGCGGACTGGCAGCGCTTCTTCGAGGAATGCGGTCGCAGCGCCGTAATGGGGGTGACCATTGCCGGCGGCGAGCCCTTTCTTCGCCACGATCTGCCGCGGATCATCGAGGCCATCGTGGCCAACGGGATGCGGTTTTCGGTGTTGTCCAACGGGTCCCTGATAGATGACGAGGCGGCCGCTTTTCTGGCAGCCACGGGGCGCTGCGACTCGGTGCAGATATCCGTTGACGGTCCGAGGCCCGAGAGCCACGATGTCTGTCGGGGCAAGGGGGCCTTCGAAGGCGCCATCCGAGGCATTCGCATCCTCATGCGCCACGGCGTGAACGTGACGGCACGGGTGACGATCCATCGCCACAATGTGGGCCACTTGGAGGCGACGGCCCGTCTGCTCTTGGATGACCTGGGCCTGAAGGGCATTGGCACCAACGCCGCCGGCTACTTGGGATCGTGCCGCCGCAATGCCGGCGCCATTCTCCTTTCTGTGGCCGACAGGCAGGCAGCCATGGAGACTCTGTTGGCCTTGACAGTGCGGTATCCGGGACGGATTTCGGCCTCGGCCGGCCCCTTGGCCGAGGCCCGGCGATGGGGCGCCATGGAAGAGGCCCGGGCCGCTGGGCGCCCGGCGATTGCTGGCGGCGGGTCCCTGTCCGGGTGTGGCTGTTCTTGGTCCTCCCTGGCAGTGCGGTCCGACGGCGCCATCGTGCCGTGCTCGATGCTGAATCATGTCGTCCTCGGGCAGATAGGCGTAACCCCCTTGGCCGAGGTCTGGCGCGAAAGCTCCGACCTCAATCGGCTCCGGCGCCGGGGCGAGATCGAGCTGACTGAGTTCGCCATGTGCCGGGGCTGCTCGTACGTGCCCTACTGCACCGGCAATTGCCCGGCCCTGGCATACTCCATGACGGGCCGCCTGGATAATCCGAGCCCCGAGGGGTGTCTGCGGCATTTCGTGGCCGGCGGCGGGACGCTGTCATGAGCGCCCAACGGAACGCCGCGTCCACAGTGGTGCCGCCCCTCAGGAGCCTGTACTTCTACATCACCACCGGCTGCAACCTGGCGTGCCGTCACTGCTGGCTGTCCCCGGGATACGACCCCGGCGGCGAACGCTTCTCCGTGCTCCCGGTGCATGCATTCGATGCCGCGATCCATGAGGCTCTACCGCTGGGCCTGGCAACGGTAAAGCTGACTGGCGGCGAGCCGCTGATGCACCCGGACTTCGAGCTCTTGGTGTCCCGCGTGGGTGACCTCGACCTCCGCCTCATCGTGGAGACGAACGGCCTGGAGTGCACGCCGGCGGTGGCGGGCGCCATCGCCGCGGTGCCGCGGCGGTTTGTGTCGGTGAGCTTAGATGGGGCAGATGCCGAGACCCATGACGGAATCCGGGGCGTGGCTGGCAGCTTCGGGGCGGCATGTGGGGCCATCGAGCGCCTAGTGGCCGCCGGAGTCGCACCCCAGGTCATCATGTCGCTCCAGGCGTCCAATGCAGACCAGACCGCGGCCATGGTGGCTCTGGCGACGGCCCTGGGAGCGGGATCCGTGAAGTTCAACATCGTTCAGCCGACGGGTCGAGGCGAGAAGGCAGCCTTGGGTCGCGATGGCCTGACGGTCGACCGGATTCTGGCCCTCGGTAGGTGGGTCGAGGCGGAGTTGGCCCCCGGGGCGGGTTTGGCGGTCTATTTCGACCATCCCATGGTTTACCGCACCTTGAGCCGCTTGGCCCGGGGAGCCGGCGGCACCTGCGGCATTCACCGCACCCTGGGCGTGTTGGCCACGGGCCACTACGCCTTGTGCGGCATCGGAGTCCAGGTACCGGACCTCGTGTTCGGCGCCGTCGGCGCCGAGGCCCTCGTGGACCTTTGGCGCCGTCACCCGACGCTGCTTCGACTTCGCCAGGCCGTGCCATCGGACCTCGGAGGAGTGTGCGGTGAGTGCCTGATGCGGCACCGGTGCCAAGGCGCCTGCGTGGCCCAGACTTACTATCGCACCGGTCGGTTCACCTCTCCCTTCTGGCTGTGCGAGGCGGCCGCGGCCCAGGGGCTGTTCCCGGCCTCGCGCCGGACGGTGGACCGGAGCACGGCCCGAGGCGCCCATTCCGCGGCGGAGGCGGCGGCATGAAGGCCGCCCAGGGTCCAAGGGGCGTCCCGGCAGGGACCGGACAAGGCCCAGGCCGGCGCGCCGGTCGCCGGCGCTACGAGGCGCCCGCGCTAATCCGCCTTGGGGCCCTGGCCCTGGCCCACGGGGAAGGGTGCTCCTTCGGGAGCCTGGCCGCCGAGGGGTCATGCCGCACCGGCGGTGTGGCCAGTGACGACTGCGCCGAGGGCAGTAGCGCCCACATCGAGTGCGCGATGGGCACCGCCGCGGATCAGGAGTGCAAGGAGGGCATGATCGCCAGTGACTCCTGGCCGCCACCCACCTACTGAACCGGGGATTGTGGGAGCTACCCTGGCCGACGGATGGCGCTTTGGAGTCGTGGCCGGGGACGCCCCAGGATGGGTCCCGGTGGACGAACTGAGATCGGCCATGGGCCTTCGCCCGATGGGGTCCGTCGATTGGCGCCTCGTGGTGCGAGGAGCGCCGGAGGCGCCGGCGGCCGCGGTGGCCTCGGAAGCGCCGCCGACCTCGGGGAATGTAGGGGCACAGCAGCGGGTGGTGGCCTTCCGGCCGGCGCCTGGCGGGGCGGGCGAGATGCACTGTCACCTCTCGTGGGCTGGTGGTCAGCCATCTCTGGCGACGCTGCAGCTGCGACGTCTTGCCATAGCCGTGGTCAAGGAGGCCGAAGGCCGAGGCGCCATGCTCCTTCACGGTGCCCTCGTGAGCCACGGTGGCCGCGGAGCGATCCTTGCCGGTCCGTCAGGGGCCGGCAAGACGACGGCGTGCCGGAGACTGCCCGGGGAGTGGAGTGTCCACTCCGATGACGCCGTGCTGGTGGTGCCGGGGCCCTCGGGGGGGATTTTGGCTCACCCGTGGCCCACTTGGAGTCGTGCGCGCCCCGGAGGTTCGGGGCCGACCTGGGATGTGGGTCTTGCGGTTCCCCTGAGCGCGATCTTCTTCCTGGCGAAGGGAAGGCGCCTTGTCCTGGAGAGGCTGGGGCCTGGAGCCGCCACCGGAATGACGGTCCAACTGGCGGCCCACGGTGCGCCGGACTGGGACGAGTCGCCGGCGGCTGACCCCGCCGCAGACCGTAGGGCGGTCGGCCAGCGCTTCCGCGCTGCCTGCTCCCTGGCCGAGGCGGTGCCGGCCTTCCGGCTGGACTTGGATCTGGACGGTGCTTTCTGGAGGCGCCTGGCCTGGGGCATGGCGCAAGGACGAAGATCGAAGGACCCCGGGGAGAAACACATCCTGGCCTTTCGTGGCGGCAGCATGCGACCGACCCTGGTCTCAGGCGATCTGGTGGAGGTAGTGCCGACGCCGCCGCGCTGCCTTCGTCGGGGAGACGTGGTCGCGTACTTCCGGTCGGATCCCCGGCGCCTGGTCGTGCATCGCGTTGTGGCCACGGGGCCTGGTGGCCTGCGCACTAAGGGTGACGCCGCCGCCGCTCACGACTCGGAGACCGTGCCCGGCGCCAGGGTGATCGGCCGGGTACACCAGTTTTACCGCCGCGGCCGCCAGCGGGGGCTCCGGGGGGGGCGCCGAGGGTTGGCCGAGGGATGGGCTCGCCGGCTGTTGTCCCGCCTCGACCGTCGCATCCCTCGGGTGCTATCGGGCCCCTACCGGGCGGTGTCGAAGGCCCTGCCGACGTGCATCGTCCCGGCAGGCTGGCGACCCCGGATGGTGGTCTTTGCCTCCGGGACCAAGTGCCAGCGAAGGCTCCTGCTGCGCGGAGGCATTGTGGGGGAGTACGATCCCACGGCTGGCGGGTGGCGGGTTCGTCGTCCCCTTCGCCTCATCGCCGGCCGGCTGCTGACAACAAAGGGCGCCAGCGGGTCTCCCGACGCCGGCGGCCGGGGGCGGGCCGAGGTCCCCGGGGATCGGGATAGGGCAACCATGCCTCGGCCCGGGCCCGCCTCGTGAGCCCGGATGGAGCAGACGGCGAAGACCGGGCGCCGCCGCCCCCGGGGGCGCCGGCTGGTCTCGCAGGCGCGGTGGTTGGAGCCAAGACGCTGCTTCGCGCCTTGGCTCTGGTTGTTGGCGCCGCCCCTGGGTGGACGGCGGCCCGCGGAGTAGTCCTTGTCATTCAGGGCCTCCTGCCAGCGGCCACGCTGCACGCCGCTCGCACAGCCGTGGATGCCGTGGCCGCCGTCGTGGGGCCGGCAGGCTCCGGGGCGCGGCCACCGATGGCGACTCTGGCCTGGCCCGCCGTCTTGGTCGGGGGCCTAGTGTTGGCCGCGGAAGCGGCTCGCGGAGCTGACAGGTGGATCACCGCTGCCCAGTCTGATCTAGTCCGAGACCGGGTTTCGGACCAGGTTCAGGCGAGCGCGGCCGCAGTGGACTTGGCGCGACTGGAGTCGCCCGCTTACTACGACCACCTGCATCGGGCCCGGGTGAGCGGGGCGCACCGGCCCGCTGCTGTCGTCGGCATTCTCGGCGGGACCCTCCGGGACGGCATCGCCTTGGCCACCATAGGGGCGGTGCTCCTGACCTACGGCTGGTGGGTGCCCGTTGCCATGGTCGGTGCCGCCGCTCCAGCCCTGTATGTGGCGGCCCGGCAGCAGTCGCGGCGACGGGACTGGCGCTGGCGGACTGCCGCTGACCTGCGTCGGGCGGCCTACTATGATCGGTTATTGACCTCTCGGGCCGCAGGAGCGGAGATGCGCCTCCTGGACCTGAGCGTGCCGATTCGACGGGCATATCAGGAGTTGCGCCGCGGGCTGCGCCGGGAGAGCAGGCACCTCTGCAGCCGGGAGGCCGGCCTCGGGGTGGCAGCCACTCTCCTCGGCCTCCTTGCAACGATCGGACCCATGTACTGGCTACTCGGGCGGGTTGGGGCCGGTGCCGCCACCCTCGGTGATCTGGCCCTCTTCTACCAGGCTTATAGCCAGGGGCAGGCAGCCTCAGGGCGCCTTCTCCGGTCGGCGGCGGAGGTTCTTGCGGCCCATCTGGCCCTTGTAGATCTGTTCGCGTTTTTCGACCAAGTGCCGGCGGTGGCGGAGCCGCGACGGCCCCGGCCGATGCCGGTGCGGCCGCGCCGCGGTCTGACTGTAGAAAATGTGGTCTTCCTCTACCCTGGCGCACGACTCCCTGCTCTCCAGGGCGCCACCCTCGAGATCCCGGCCGGCAAGATCGTGGCCGTGCTGGGGCCCAACGGTGCCGGCAAGTCCACCCTGGTGAAGCTGCTGTGCCGCCTCTACGATCCCACTTCTGGCCGGGTGGCCCTCGATGGCCTGGACCTTCGGGATCTTCCCTTGGCTACCCTCCGGCGCCAGATGTCCGTGCAGTTTCAAGAGCCGCTGCGTCTGCGCGGGACGGTGGCGGAGAACATCGCCGCCGGCGTCCCGGGCGCCATCCCCGATTCCGCAGCTCTGGCGGAGGCGGCCAAGGCCGCAGGCGCCACCGAGCTCGTCGGCTCCTTGCCCGGGGGTTTGGGTGCGCTCCTGGGCCCATGGTTCAAAGGGGGCACGGACATAAGCGTGGGTCAGTGGCAGCGCTTGGCCCTTGCCCGAGCGTTTCTGCGGCCAGGACCGGTGTTGATTCTGGATGAGCCCACGAGCGCCATGGATCCGTGGGCCGAAGAAAGGTGGCTGGCGGGGCTCAGGGACTGTGCCGTTGGCCGCACGGTGGTCATCGTCACCCACCGCCTGCCCGTGGCCAGGCGGGCCGACCTGGTCTACATGTTGGAGGGCGGTCGGGTGACGGCATCGGGGCCGCCGTCGCGGCTCCTCAGGGGCGGGACCAGGCTGCCGGAGGGCGCCAGCGTCCGACCACCAGATTCCTCGGCGGCGCCCGCGGGCACAGGTAGCTCGGGGCTGTGAAGCCGGGACTCGTCGAGGCCCGCTGACGTCGCCGACCGTCCGACGAGGGACCACGGACCAGCCCACTCGACCCGGACGTCAAGCACGCGGCCGTGCAGGTCACCGTCGGCCTCGAAGTAGACGATCTGATTCTTGCGGGTCCGTCCTCGCCACCGCCCGCCGTCCCTTTCCTCGGCTAGCACTTCGACTATCTCGTCCACCAGAGCGGCATTCATGTCGCCCCGGATCCGCTCCTGGAGGCCGTCGAGGCGGCGGCGGCGGCGCTCCTTCTCGTCGGGGGACACGTCGTCGACGAGAAGCTTGGCTGCCACGGTCCCCGGCCGGGAGGAGAACTTGGCGATGTGGACCTTGTCCAGGCGCAGGGCTTCCAGGACCCGATAGGTGGCCTCGAACTCCTCCTCGGTCTCGCCGGGGAAGCCGACGATGATATCTGTGTGAATGGCCGGGTCGGGCACCAATTCGCGCACCCGACCCACGAGGTGGCGATACTCGTCGACGGTGTAGCCGCGCTTCATTCGCGCCAAGGTTCTGTCGTGCCCGGCCTGGAGGGGAATCTCGATCTGCTCCATCACCTTCGGCAGCTCGGCTACAGCCGTCAGCAATCCGTCGGACAAGAAGGCGGGATGGCTAGTCAGGAACCGGATCCTCGCCAGGTGTTCCACGTCGTTGAGCCTGCGCAGGAGGCGTGGCAGGGCGTCGGCCTCGTCTCGATCGTGGCCGTATCGATCCACGATCTGACCCAGCAGGATCACCTCCCGCACTCCCTCGGCCACCAGGGCTTCGACATCCCGGACCACGTCCTCGGCGGGGCGACTCCGCTCCGGACCCCGGCGGGCTGGTATGATGCAGAAAGTGCACACCCAGCTGCAGCCGTGGATTATTGGCACGTGGGCCGAGACCACCCGGCCCCGGTCCCGCAGGGGTAACCTCGACGGCCCGGGGAGGCCAGCGTCCTGGGCGGCCCAGCGACCGGCTACCGCCCGGTCTTCCTGACGCTGGGCGGCTCCGTCGAGGTCTGGGCCCCGGAGGTAGTTGAGGAGGGGCTCCGTCGCCCCCGGGGGGAGAAAGACATCCACCTCCGGGAAGCGGGACACGAGGCGGTGGGTCCCGCCCTGGCCCACCATGCAACCCATCAAGGCCACGACCATTCCGGGCCGCTCCCTGCGGGTCTTCAGCAGGCTGCCGAGGCGCCCGTAGACCTTGTCCTCAACAGGCTGGCGGACGACGCACGTGTTCAGGACCACGACGTCGGCTGCCTCTGCGTCGTCGGTCCAGGTGTAACCCAGGCCCTCGAGGTCTGCGGCAAGGCCGCGGCTATCGGCCACGTTCATCTGGCAACCGATGGTCCAGACGTGGTACTTCTTCATTGACGCCTCAACCTTTCCACCACGGACTCAATATCCGAGAAACCCTCGAGGTGAACCCCCGGCGAGAAGAGAGGCTCTGGTGACCCTTTCGTGGCACCAGAGGTCGGCCTCTGGTGCCGCGGGGCCCGGGTCGCCTGATTATATGCCGGCGATACGCGCCCCGCTAAGGGTGCGCTTGCCTCGGCGTTGGTGTCGTCGAGGCGCGAGAGGTAGTTGGCGACTGCAAGGTGTGGGCACTATCGGCCCTCGCCAGCATCCCCTTCGACCGCGATCTTGGCGTCTTTGACGAACAGGGCGGGCCGGCTGGCGGAAACCCGCTGGGCAACGAGCTCGATGTCCACGATCGTCTCGGCTCCTGGCCTGACCACGAGGCCCCGAGCGATGGGCTCGATATGAATGGTTAACGGGCTGCCGGCACCCGCAGCCCCCCGGGCCGACGACGCGGCCACGAACACCCTGCGGTAGCGCCCGGCCGGGGCTGGCCCCGCGGCCGCCCCTCCCCGCCGCCCACCCCACCTCACGGGGCCCCGGCCCCGCCGCCCGTCGCGCCCCCAGGCGTCACCGCGCTGACTGG
>CAZXNP010000019.1:0-12805 GCA_964642035.1 uncultured Anaerolineales bacterium
CGAACCCACCACGTGGCGGTAATCGATGCCCCCGTGATGGGTCGTCTGGCGCGGCTCCCTAGTGGGCCGGCCGAGAAGCCCTAGTGAAACACCTAGGGCGATGTCGCCCCGTCCGCCGACGGCCGCCAAGTCGATGTCGGCCCCCAGCCCGCCGCCCACGGCCATCTCCGCCACGGTCACGGCGCCAACCCCCCCTCGCTCACGTCGTGGCAGGAGGCGACCTTGCCGGCGGCGATGGCGCCGTGCACGGCGCCCAGGGTCTCCCGAAGCGCGGCCAGGTCGACCCGGGGCGGCCGCTCGCCGGCCAGGCCTCGGGTCTCCAAATAGATGCTGCCCCCCATACCGCCCCAATCCGGGGCCCCCACCACCACTATCGTCGATCCGGCGGCCTTGAACTCGGCGGTGCAGGTGGCAGCCACGTCGGGTATGCGGCCGAAGGCGGAGACGCACAACACGGGCGGGATGTCCAGCCGCCGGCCGTCGGGGAAGCGGTAGGTGCTCGACAAGGAGTCCTTGCCGGAGATGAAGGGCCGCTCCAGGGCGTGCATCACGTCGACGCAGGCATCCACGGCCCGGTCCAGGGCCCCAAGGGCCGGGCCCTCGGGCACCGGCCAGATGAAGTTGTCGATGAGGCACGCTTCCCGGGGGTCGCCCCCAACGGCCACGTAGTTGGCCAGCGCCTCGGCCGCCGCCCACAGCCCGCCCCAGTACGGGTCGAAGGTGTTCAACGCCGGGTTGAGGCCGTGGGCGATCACCACCCCCCAGGGCCGGCCCAGCACCGGGGCGATCACCGCCGCGTCGGAAGGCCCCCGGCCACGGGGACCACCGTAGGGCCCAACCACCGCCGAGGCCTGCACGGTGTGATCGTACTGCCGGGGAATGGGCTCCTTCGACGCCACCGCCGGATGGCCCAACACCCCCAGCACGTGGGCCGCCCACTCCCCTGGCGAAGCCGGAGTCGGCGGCAACTCGTCAGGCCCCACGAAGGGCCGCCACTCCCCCACCAGCTCCCTGTCCGGCAGGCCGTGGTGCAGGAACTCCATGGGTAGGTCCCCCACTACCTCCTGGCCATGGCACACATGGAGGCGACCGGTGTCGACGAACTGACCGATATCGGTGGCCTCCACGTTGTAGATGGCGCAGATGGCAAGCACCCGGTCCACCCGGTTGGGGTCCACCGCCAACACCATGCGCTCCTGGGACTCCGACAGGAAGATCTCCCACGGCGCCAGGCCCGGATACTTCAGCGGCACCCGGTCGAGCTGGACCTCGGCGCCGATTTCCTCGGCCATCTCCCCCACCGCCGAGGAGAAGCCCCCGGCGCCGCAGTCGGTAATGGCCTGGACCAAGCCCTCGTCCCGGCACACAAGAAGGGCATCGGAAAGGCGCTTCTCCTCCACGGCGTTGCCGATCTGCACTGCGGTGGCGTTGACCTCCATGGTGGTCGACGTCATGGCCGCCGAGGAAAAGGTGGCGCCGTGGATGCCGTCCCGGCCGGTGCGGCCCCCCAGGGCCAGGATGCGGTCGCCGGGCCGCGGCCGTCCCTTCTGGGCCCGGTCCTCGGGCAAGAGGCCATAGGCACCCACGATTACGGTGGGCTTGGACCGGAAATCCGGGTGGAAGTGCACGGAGCCGTTGTTCGTGGGAATGCCCATACGGTTGCCGTAGTCCCGGACCCCGGCCACCACCCGGCGCAATAGATAGTCCGGCGGCAAAGCCCCCGGGGGCACCTGGTCCTCGGCCAAGTCCGGCGGAGCAAAGCAGAAGACGTCAGTGCTGGCGATGACCCGCGCCCCTTGGCCAGTGCCCATGATGTCCCTAAACACACCCCCGGAGCCCGTCATGGCGCCGCCGTAGGGCTCGATGGCCGAGGGGCTGTTGTGGGTCTCGACCTTGCCGGCGATGGCCCAACCGTCGTAGAAGCGCATCACCCCGCTGTTGTCCACGAAGGCCGACACCACCAGGTCGTCGTACAGGGCGGCCGTTTCTTTCAGCCGGGTCATGAAGGGCCGCTTGGCCTCGCCGTTGATTGTCACAGCGGCCCGAAACGTCTTGTGTTTGCAGTGCTCGCTCCATGTCTGGGCCAGGGCCTCGAGCTCCATGTCGGACGGATAACGGCCGATGGCCCGGAAGTGGGCCTGGATGGCCTTCATCTCCGCCAGATCCAGGTACAGGCCCCCCTCCGCCAGCTCGGCAAGCTCGTCGTCCGACATATCCCGGAGGTGTATCCTCCGGGTGGGCCCGGCCTCACCGCCGATCAGCAAGGTGTCCGCCTCGGCGGTGACGACCCGTTCGATGGTGGGGTTGACCAGGAGGCGCTCCAGAATCCGAGCGACCTCTTCATCCGTCAGGGGGCCGAAGAAGGCGTACTCCCGGCTCGAGTCCACCGCCGCCGGGGCAATTCCCAGGTCGGCCGCGGCCCGGGTGATCGACTCCGCCTCCGGGTTCATCACCCCCGGCCGATACGCCACCTCCACCACCCTGTCGGCGCCGGTGGCGATGGGGCAATCCACGGTGTAGTGGTGGTCCACCGGATCGCACAGGAGCAGGCGCCCCAGACGCGTCGCCTCGGCCCCGGAGACGCCCTCGAGGCGGTAGACCCGAACCGTGCGAACCCTCTCCAGGGCCTCGATGCCCAGGGTGCGGCGCACTTCGGCCAGGACATCCGTCCCTTGCGGGTCCGTGGGCGCCTTGGTGGCAACCCGGACGGTGTGGATCATCGTCGTCCCCCCCTCCCGCGGCTGATGGCCGCGGCGCGACGGCGTCGCCGGAAGACTGCCACGGCCTCGTCCTGAAGCGCCCATTATAGCCAGGGCCCACGTGGCCGCCCCAGGGGCACTCCAGCCGGTCACATTGCGTCCCTGGCCCTCGTCTCTATAGTTCAAGGGCCGCGGCTTCCCGAGGGCCCATGGGGGGTCCCCGGGTGCAGCCCCGGTCCGGGCAGGGGGATCACCATGGGCGTCCAACGACACCGACTCATCATGGCCTCAGCGGCGGTAGTCCTTGTAGGAGCATCCGCCTTGGCCGCAGCCGCCGTCTGGTTGACGGCGGGCGCCACCGCTCCAGCCCAGGGCGACAGACTGCCGCGCTTGGAGGGACAGCTTGGCGGCGCCACGACATCGGTAGTGGCCGCCGGCACCACCGCCTACGCCGCCACGGGACGCCGGGTGGAGATCCTCGACGTGTCCGACCCAGCGGCGCCGCGGCGCCTGGGGCAGGCCCCACCATTGCCGGAGGACATCGGCGCCGTTGCCATTGCCGGGGAGTTCGTCCTGGCGGCCGCCGGAGCCTCGGGTGTCCACGTCCTCGCCGTGGCCGGGGCCCAGGCTCCACGGTGGGTGGGTAACTACGACACGGGATGGTTCGCCAACGATGTGGCCGCGGTGGGCAACCTAGCCTTCGTGGCCGACGGCGCCGACGGCCTGCGGATTCTGGACATCAGCGCCCCCCACGCGCCCTACGAGCTGGGCGCCGCGGACACACCTGGCGACGCCCTGGGGGTGGCCGTGGCCGGCGACCTGGCGTACGTGGCCGACTGGGGCGACGGGGTGTGGATCATCGACGTCTCCGACCCGGGCAACCCAGAGACCCTCGGTCACGCCGACACCCCCGGGGATGCCGCGGGCGTGGCCGTCTCGGGCACTACGGTCATGGTGGCGGACCGGGGTGGGGGCCTCAGGATCCTCGACGCCTCGGACCCCACCAGCCCAGTGGAGGTGGCCCAGGTGGATGCCCCCGGCGACGTGGAGTCCGTCGCCGTCCGGGGCGAGGTAGCATACGCCGCCGCTCGGGATGGAGGCCTCCTGGTGGTCGACGTGTCGAGCCCCGCCGACCCGGCGGTCCTTGCCACGCTGAACACCATGGGCTCCACGTGGGACGTGGCCCTCTTGGGCACCCATGCCCTCACCGCCGATGTCGGCGCCTACGGCGGCCTCCCGTCGAGCACCCTCCAGCACGTGTGGGGCACCGAGGGTCCGGAGCCAGTGGCCCGGGGCCTGGCCGGTGTCCACGTGGTGGACGTTTCCGACCCCCGGTCCCCCCAAGAGGTCGGCGGCTTCTTCAGCCCGGGCTTCGTCGAGGGGGTGGCGATGGCCGGCCCCGTGGCCTACTTGGCCGACGGCGGCGCCGGCCTCGTGGTGGCGGCCGTGGAGCGGCCCGACGCCCTGCGGGTCGTAGCCCGGGTGGTCACCGGCGGAGCCGCCCACGACGTGGTGGTCAGTGGTGACCGGCTCTACGTGGCCGACGGCGACGGCCTGGTGGTCTTCGACCTGGCGGCGACCGAGGCGCCCATGCCCCTGGGGTCGGCTGTCACTCCGGGTGAAGCCCTCGGCGTGGCAGTGGCCGGCCGCTACGCCTACGTTGCCGACGGCGACGCCGGCCTGGAGACGATCGACGTGTCCGAACCCGCCACCCCGCGACTCCTGGCCACCCTGGACACCCCGGGGTACGCCTGGGATGTGCGCCTGGCGGGGGACCTGCTCTTCGTGGCGGATCGAGCCGGTGGCCTGAGAATCATGGCCCTGACAGACCCGACGGCCCCCCGGGAAGTGGCGGTGCTGTTCGAGAACGAGGGGGCCACCCTCGACGTGGTGGTTGCGGACGGGCTGGCCTACGTCGCCAACGGTCCAGGAGGTCTCAGGATCGTCGACGCCTCCGACCCCCTTCGGCCCGTGGAATTGGGCGGCTACGTCACCCCCGGCCCCGCCATCGGGGTGGTCCTCGATGGCCAGGTGGCCCACGTGGTGGCCGGCTCCAGTGGCGTGTGGAGCCTCGACGTGTCGGACCCCGCCGCACCCCAGGAGATCGCCTCCGCTCCGCTGCCTGGAGTTGCGGAGCGCATTGCGGTGGCCGGGCCCTTCGGATTTGTCGCTGCCGAGTGGGGCGGCCTCCTGGCCCTGCGCCTGTCCGCTCCAGGGCCAATCTTCTTGCCGGCGGCCCTTGACGCGTATAGCCCTTGAGAGGCCCCGCCCCCGAATCCGGGCAGCGACAAATACTAGGACTGGCTCTGGCCTTGACGATGCTGGCCCCCGGGGCGGCCGGCTGCGGTGGCTCCCCGGACGGAGCCTCCGAGGCTAGTGAGGTCGTCGTCTACACCTCCGTCGATCAGCACTTCTCCGAGCCAGTCCTGAGGGCCTTCGAGGCCGAGACCGGGGTACGGGTACGGCCGGCCTTCGACGTCGAGGCGGCCAAGACCACCGGCTTGGTGAACCGGCTGGTGGCGGAGGGGAAGAGGCCCAGGGCCGACGTGTGGTGGAACGGCGAGTTCGCCCAGACGATTTACCTAGCCGACCGAGGCGTCCTGGCGCCGTATCCTTCGGCGGCCGCCTCTGGCCTCCCGGCCGCCTACATTGATCCTGACGGCCTCTGGACCGCCTTTGGCGGCCGGGCCAGGGTTCTGGTGGTGAACACCGACCTTGTCGCCGAAGGCGACTACCCTAGCTCGATGCTGGACTTGATCGCACCCTCATCCCCGTCCGTCGAGGCCTCCCAGATTGGACTGGCCCTCCCCATGTTCGGCACCGCCGCCACCCAGGCCGCGGCCTTGTACGCCGCCTGGGGACCCAAGGAGGCCCGGGCCTTCTACGAGGCCGTCCGGGCCCGGGGTGTACGACTGGTGGACGGCAACAGCGTGGTTCGTGACATGGTGGCCGACGGCCGCCTGGCCTTTGGCGTCACCGACACCGACGATGCCTGCGGCGCCCTGGCGCGGGGCGCCCCAGTGAAGGTGGTGATCCCGGACCAGGGCCCGGGCCAGCCCGGCACCCTCATCGTGCCGAACACGGTGGCCCTGGTGGCCGGCGCCCCGCACCCTGAAGCGGGCCGCGCCTTCATCGACTATCTCCTGCGCGAAGAGACGGTGGCGGGCCTCGTGGACGCCGGCTGGTTCCAGGTCACCCTGCGCCAGGTGCCCACCGCCGCCCCGTGCCTGGACACATCGGGGGTGCGGGGCATGGACGTCCCCCTGGCCGACGTCGCCGCGGCTATGGAGGCGGCCAAGGCCGACATGGCTGACATCTTCGTCCTGCCGTGACCCCCGGCGCCGATGGCGTCGAGACCGGGGGCCGGCGGGGGCGGCGGCGGGGTCCCGTGGCGTCGGTGGGAACCGCCGCCGTGGCTGCCGGGGCCGCCCTGTACGGGGCCATAGTTTTCGGACCGGTGGCCCTGCTCGGTGTTCGAGCCCTGGCCTCCGCCCGGGACCCGTCGGCGGCAGCCGTGGCTTGGCCGGGGTCCGGACGCCTCGAGCTCTTGGCAAGAAGCGGCGCCCTGGCCTTGGCCGTGGCGGCGGCCGGGACATTGGCGGGTTTCCTCGTTGCCACCGCCCTGTGGCGCCGCGGCGGTGCGGCGGGACGCCTCCGGTGGCTCGTTGTCGCCCTGGCCCCGGTGCCGGCCTACGTCCATGCCCTGGCCTGGTCCGAGGCGGCCACGGCCGCGGGCCGGACGGCCGCCTCCCTCGGGCTGCCCGCACCGCCTCTATCAGGCCCCGTGGCGGCCTGGTGGGTCCAGATGATCGCCGACCTGCCCCTGGCCATCGCACTGTCCTTGGTGGCCCTGGAAACGGTGCCGCCGGAGCTTGTCGACGCCGCCCGGGTCCAAGGCTCCGACGGCGCAGCCTTGCTTCGGGTGGCGGCGCCCCTCGCCGCCCCCATGGCCGTGGCCGGAGCCGGGCTCCTCTTCCTCCTGAGCCTCCTCGACTACAGCATCCCAGTCCTGTACCAGGTTCCGGTGTACTCCCTAGCCCTGTTCGCCGACTACAGCGCCAGGGGCGACGCGGCCCGGGCCTTCCTCTATGCCGTGCCGATGCTGGTCATGGCCGCGGCGGTGGTTGCCGGCTCCCAGGCCGGGGTGCGCCGGGCAGGGATCATCCCAAAGAGAGGCGGCCGGCCCGCGGCGCCCCTGGCATTGCCCGGCTGGCTGCGCCTGGCCCAGCTGGCGGCTCTGGCCGTCGCCGCCGCTCAGATCCTCGTGCCGGTGGTGCTCCTCTCGGCCGCCGTCGGCTCAGTGAGCCGCCTGGCGGCCACCGCCAGCGCCGCGGCGGCGGAGATCGGCCTGTCCTTCCTGGTCGCGGTGGCGGCGGCAGCCGTGGCCGTCCCTCTGGCCCTGGTGCCAGCCCAGCGCCTGGCCCGATCCCGATGCCCGCCCCGGTGGTGGCTGGCCGTCACTATCCCATTGGCCCTGCCGGCCCCCCTGGTTGGAATCGGCCTCATTGCCGTGTGGGGCAGCGGCCCGGCCGGGGCGGTGTACGACAGCCCCGCCATGCCGGTGCTGGCCGCCGTAGCCCGCTTCGCCCCGTGGGCGGCCCTTGTCCTGGTGGCAGCCCTCCGCCGCACAGACCCCTCGCTCATCGATGCCGCCCGGGTGTTCCAGCGCCGGCCCCTGGCCGGCTGGCTGGGCGTGCACCTCCCCCTCATGCTCCCCGGGGTTGCCGCCGCCGCAGCGGTGGTGTTCGCCCTGTCCCTGGGCGAACTGGGGGCTACCCTCTTGGTCGCGCCCCCCGGCCGAGAAACCCTCACCATGCGCATCTTCAACTACATGCACTATGGCGCCTCGGACACGGTGGCGGGCCTGTGCCTGATCCTGAGCGCCGGGGCCATCGTCGCCGGCACCGTCGCCGCCATCGCCTTGGCCGCAACCCGGCGCCTGGGTGGGCCGGCAGTCGGGCCGGGGGCCTAGGGTGGCTGCGCCGGACGTCGGCACCCGGCTCCGGGTGCGGGGGGTGAGGCACAGCCTTGGGGGCCGCCGGGTCCTCACCGCCGTCGATCTCGACGTCGCCCCGGGGGAGTGCCTGGTGGTCCTGGGCCCCTCGGGCAGTGGCAAGACCACCCTCCTGCGCCTCATTGCGGGCCTCGAGGCCCCCGACGCCGGCGAGATCCTCTTGGGCGACGCCGTGGTGAGCGGCCCCGACACCCTCGTGGCTCCCCACGAGCGCTCCCTCGGGTTCGTGTTTCAGACCCCGGCCCTATGGCCGCACATGACCGTCGCCCAGAATGTCGCCTTCGGCCTGGAGCGGGCGGCGGTGGCCGCGGGCCGGGTGTCTGACCTCCTGGCCGCCATGGAGATCGACGACCTGGCGAGGCGCTATCCGGACCAGATATCCGGGGGCGAGGCTCGCCGGGTAGCCCTGGCCAGGGCCCTCGCCCCGGAGCCCCAGCTGCTCCTCCTGGACGAGCCCCTGACGAACCTGGACCGGGCCCTGAAGACGCGGCTGCTGGAGCTCATGGGCCGCCTTGTCGTCCACCACGCCACGGCCCTGCACGTGACCCATGACGAGGACGAGGCGGCGGCCCTGGGTGACCGGGTGGTGCGCCTCACGGAGGGAAAGATCCGGCCCGTGAGCTAGGAGCGACCCGCCCCACCGGGGGTGGCCTTGATATAATGGCCCTCCCGTGCCCCGACAAGGACCGCTAAATGCCCGATCCCCGCGTGGCGAACCTCGCCCGCACCCTGGTTGAGTACTGCGTCGCCCTGAAACCGGGGGACCTGGTGGCCATCTCCGCCTCGCCCCGCGCCGCGCCCCTGGTCACGGAGGTCTACCGCCGGGCGTTGGCTGCCGGCGCCTTGCCGTACCCTCGGCTCAAGTTGCCCGACTGGGATAGAATTCTGTTGAGCGAGGGCAACGACGACCAAGTGACCCACGTGTCCAAGGTGGACGAGATGGTACGCGGGAAGTTCGACGCCCTGATCGCGATTCGCAGCGCCGAGAACACCCGCGAACTGGCGAACGTGGTTCCAGCCCGCCAGGCCCTGAGGGCACAGGCCAACGCCCCCCTGATGGAGACCTTCATGCGCCGCAGCGCAGCGGGGGAGCTCAGATGGGTCGGCACCCTATATCCCACCCCCGCCTTCGCCCAGGACGCGGAGATGAGCCTGGAGGAGTTCGAGAACTTCGCCTTCGGCGCCATGTACGCCGACACCGATGACCCCGTGGCCCACTGGCGCGAGATCAGGGACCGGCAGCAACGCATCGTGGATTGGCTGGCCAACAAGCACGAGCTGGCCGTGAAGGGGCCCGATGTCGACATGACCCTATCCATCGCCGGCCGAAATTTCATCAACTCCGACGGCACCCACAACATGCCAAGCGGCGAGGTCTTCACCGGTCCGGTGGAGGACTCGGTGAACGGCTGGGTTCGCTTCAGCTACCCGGCGGTGACCGCCGGCCGCGAGGTGGAGGGGGTGGAGCTGCGCTTCGCCGATGGCCGGGTGGTGGAGGCGTCGGCCGCGAAGAACGAGGAGTTCCTCTTGTCGCGCCTGGATACCGACCCGGGGGCCAGGTATCTCGGTGAGTGGGCTATCGGCACCAACAACATGATCCAGGCCTTCACCAAGAACATCCTCTTCGACGAGAAGATTGGCGGCACCATCCACATGGCCATCGGCGCTGGCTACCCGGACACGGGGTCGAAGAACAAGAGCGCCGTCCACTGGGACATGATCTGCGACATGCGCGGCGGCGGCACGATTGCCGCCGACGGCGAGGTCTTCTACGAGTCCGGCGTCTTCCTCATCGACTGACGAGGCGGCGGAGGCGCCTCGCGTCGGCTACGTTCTCGACCGGTACCCGTCCCTGCATCAGACCTTCGTACTGAGCGAGATGCTGGCCCTGGAGGCCCTCGGGATCGACCTGGCGGTGTTCTCCCTGACGTCCCCGGTGGGCCCCACCCATGCCGAGGCTCGGCGCCTCCGGGCACCGGTGATCTACGCCCCCACCCCCCGGCGGGCGGCCCTGGCCATGGGGGCCCACCTCCGGGGGATGGCCCTGTCCGGTCCAGGCTATGCCAGGGCGGCGACGATCCTCGCCGGCCGGGGCCGTCTCCGGCCAGTGGCCGGGGCCTGGTTGCGGGGCGTGGCCATGGCCCCGGCGGCCCGGCGCCTCGGCGTGGGCCACATCCACGCACACTTCGCCACCGGGGCCAACGTGGCCGCCAAGGTCATGGCTGACCTGGTGGGGGTGCCCTTCAGCTTCACTACCCACGCCGTGGGCATCTTCGCCAGGCCCACTCGCCTGTGCGCCACCCTTCGGGCCGGGCGCTTCCACGTCACCATCTCCGAGTACAACCGCCGCGCCCTCGCCCGGCGCTGCGGGGCATCCGCGGCGGCAAAGGTGCACGTGATCCGGGACGCCGTGGACGCCCGGGCCTTCGCCGTCGCCGAAAGGCGCACCGGGCCCCGGCCCCGGATTCTCTCGGTGGGGCGCCTCGTGGAGAAGAAGGGGCACTCCGTGCTCCTGGAGGCCCTGGCCATACTGGCCGCCGAGGACACGAACTTCGAGGCGGTCATCGTTGGCGATGGCCCGGAGCGGGGACGCCTCGAGGCCCTCATCAACCGCCACGGTTTGGCGGGCCGGGTGGAGCTCCGGGGGGCCGCCACCCTCGACGTGGTCCGGGGCCTCCACGCCACGAGCGACATCTTTGCCCTGGCGTCCATCATTGCCGCCGACGGCGATCGCGACGGGATTCCGGTGTCGATCATGGAGGCCATGGCGGCGGGGCTGCCAGTGGTGTCGACCACGGTGTCCGGCATTCCGGAGCTGGTCAGCGACGCCGTGGGTCGCCTGGTGAAGCCCGGGGACGCCCCGGCCTTGGCCCACGCCCTCGGCGCCTTGCTGGCCGACCCTGGGGCTCGCCGGCGCCTGGGCGATGCGGCGGTGGCCGAGGTGACGGCCAAGTGCAACGTGGCCGAGGCCGGCCGTCGCCTGGCGGCCCTGTTCGCCGGCACCGGCTGATGGCCGCTGGCGCCCCGGGCATCGCCCCGGAGGACCAGGACCTCTTCCCAGGGGGAGTCGGCCGGAGCGCCGTCCGGGGCTTGGCCACCCAGATGACCGGCACCCTGGGCCTGAACCTCCTGGCCTTGGCCCGGGGGGTCCTCCTCCGGCGCTGGTTCCTGCCCGCCGAGCTGGGACTCCTCGAGACGGCCCAGCTGCCCCTCCGGATCACCCTGCGGTTGAGCCAACTCGGGACCCGGCAAGCCGTGATTCGCTCCGGCCGGCGACATCGTGAAGTGATGGCCTCGGCCCTCAGCCTCGACTTCTTGGTGACCAGCGTCGCCTACGTGGCCCTGCTCCTGGGCGCGCCCCTGCTTGCGAGATTCTTCCACAACCCGGTGCTGACCCCGTGGATCCGCCTCCTGGCCATCACCGCCTACACGACCACCCTGGCCCTCCCCGCCGCCGCCTGGGACAGGCAGATGCGTTTCGGGATCTCGAAGGTGCCCCGGGCCGCGGGCACCGTGGCCACCATTGCCGTGTCAGCCGCGGGGGCCTTCATCCTCGGCCTCGGGGCCAAGAGCCTGTTGTGGGGCGCCTTGGCCGGCTTCGTGGTGGAGCACGGGGCAATCTGGATCCTGGCCCCGTATCGGCCCCGGCCGGCGTGGAACCGGCAGGACGTACGCCGCCTGGCGGCCTTCAGCGGGCCCCTGTTGGCCAGCGCCGTGGCCGGCTACATTGTGTTCGAGGCCGACGATCTAATGGTGCGCTACTTCCGGGACGAGGCCACCCTGGCCCTCTACCGGGCCGCCTTCGAGTGGCCCTACTACCTGACCACCATGGTGGCCATGACGAGCGGCGTCCTCTACCCCGCCCTGACTCGCCTCGAGAAGGAAGCCGGCCGCCGCCGGGCCTTCCTCAGGGCCAACCGCTACGTGGCCATGGTGACGATTCCCGCTGGTGTAGCCCTGGCCGCCTTTGCCGGCCCCCTGGTGCTGCTCCTCTACGGCCCGAATTGGGCCCCCAGCGTGCCCCTACTGCGCCTCTTCGCCCTGGCCTTCACGGCCCGGGTGAGCACCGGCTACGCCTGGCACCTCTTGCCCATGGCCAGGGGCGACACCGCCCCCTTGATGCGGGTGTCGGCGGGCAGCGCGGCCCTGACCCTTGCCCTGGGGCTGCCCCTCATCTCCCGCCTCGGGGCCGAGGGTGGGGCTATTGTGAACGTGGCGGTGGCCCTGGTCTGGGCCCTGCCGGCCCGGATGTGGGTTCTGCGCCGGGAGCTCGGCTCCCTGGCCCTTGTGGCGGACATTCCCCGGCCCTTGATCGCCGCCGCGGCCGCGGCGAGCGCCGTGGCCCTCGTCCTTGGCGAACCAGGGGGCCTCGCGGCCCTGGCCACCCGGGTGGCCTTGTATGCCCTGGGCTACGTGGCGGCCCTCCGGCTGCTGATCCCGGGCCTCGTTGGCGAGGCCCGGGAAGTGGTGGCCCTGGCCCGGACCCAGGAGTAGCCGGCGAATGCGCATCCTCCTGGCGGACAACTACAATTCCTTCAACGCCGGCGATGCTGCCATTCTGGAGGGGATGCTCTCGGCCCTGGGGGCGGAAATCCCCGGCGCCTCCTTCATCGTCACCTCCAGCTATCCTGCGGTGGCCGAGGAGGTCCACGGCGTGGCGGCGGTGGAGTGGACGCCCCGGCACCTGGCGGGCCGCCGCCCAATCGCCGGCTGGCTGGTCCGGAGCTTGGCGTGGACCACCGCGGCCCGCTGGGGTATCGACGCCGCCGGCCTGCTGCGACCCAAGGAGCGGATCTTAATGGCCGCCTACCGGGACGCCGACCTTGTCCTGGGGGTCGGGGGCGCCTACCTCCGCAGCGGGTACCGCCTCACCTGGCTGCGCTTGTGGCAGATGTACCTGGCCAAGGGCCTGGGGAAGCCGGTGATGCTTTACGCCCAAAGCATTGGCCCCCTCAAGGGCAGGCTGGCGCGGTGGGCCCGCTTCGTCCTGGACCGCCTGGATCTCATCACCTTGCGGGACGAGGAGGCCCGGCAGGGTCTGGGCCGGGTGGGGGGGGACCGCGTGTCCTTCGCGGTCGCGGCCGGCGCCGGC
>CAZXNP010000020.1:0-12364 GCA_964642035.1 uncultured Anaerolineales bacterium
AGGGCGATGGTGGCCCCGTGGCCGGGGGACCCGAGGATCCGAAAGCCCAAGGGCGCCAGGAGATCGGAAAAGGCGGACTGGTGCTGCTCGGCGAGGATCTCGGTGGGCGCCATGACCGCCACCCGGTGCCCCGACGCTACGCAGGCGGCCGCTGCCCCGGCCGCAACCGCCGTCTTGCCACTACCCACGTCCCCTTGAAGCAGGCGGGCCATGGGCCGCTGCCCCTCCATGTCGGCCGAAATCTCGGCCAGGCATCGCTTCTGGGCCCCCGTCAGGGCGAAGGGCAGAGCCGCGGCAAAGTCGGCCACGGCATCCCCCGCCCTGGCCAGTGCAATGCCCGGCTGGGCCCGGCGCCTCCGCCCCCGTTGTCGTGCTCGGATCTGGAAGACCAACAGCTCGTCAAAGGCTAGACGCCGGCGGCCCGCCTCTACGTCCTCCATCGCCGACGGCACGTGGATGGCCCGCACCGCCTCCGCCAGAGGGAGCAACCCCTCCGCCTCCCTAAGGGTGCCGGGCAGCGGATCCGCAAGGCCCGCTGCGAACTCGTCGACCGCCGTCCTGACGCGCCGCCGGAGCCATCGCTGACCCAGGCCCTTCGTGAGGGGATAGATAGGCACCAGGCGGCCGGTATGGATCAAGTCCGCGTCCAAGGGCTCCCAGGCGGGGGACGTGAGCCCGAGGCGCCCGGCCCAGGTTTCAACCGTGCCGCTGACCACCACCTGACGGCCCCGGGGAAGCTGCCGTTCCAGGTAGCCCTGATTGAAGAACCGCACCTGGAGGCGACCCGTGGTGTCGGTGAGGGTTACTGATAGGAGATCCCGCCCTCCGGGGAGTCGGCGCCGGGTGCAGGCGGCCACGGTGGCTACCACCGTGGCCTGCTGCCCAGGATGCAGATTCGCGATGGACCGGATTGCTCTGAAGTCCTCGTAGCGTCGCGGGGCGTGGAGCAGCAGATCCCGCACGGTGGCGATGCCCATCCTCTTGAGGCGTTGGGCCGACTTCAGACCGACGCCCTTTAGATGAACCACCGGCCTGGCCAGCTCATTGCCGTCGCCTCCCTTCCTGGCCTCAGCTGGGGAAGGCGCCCCACGAGGCGCGACGTCTTGAGGCGCTGCTCCCTGGACCCTGGGCACTGGAGGCGCGGGTTGGGCAGCCGCCACCCTCACGAGGCGGAGCACGTCCTCCACCTGCTGCTGCCTCGCGGCGCCGTCCATGTCGGTGTAGCCCTCGAGGTCGGCCACCACCCGGGCCACCACGCCGGCGGCCACGCGCCCCGCCGCCTCGCTCCGCCAGTGATTGACGAAGGCCTCGAGACCGCCGATAACTGCACGGTCGCAGCAGCCCTGACCCTGCTCCAGCTCAAGCACCTTGGTCAGACGGCCTAGCTCAGCATTCATACGGCGCGTGGGTGGCCTTGTGTACCGCGGATGGGCGCCAGGCCCCGTGCGGGCCCCAGACCACAGGTCCGGGTTCCTAGAAGTGCCGCCCAATGAGGGCGGCCGTCGCCAGAATACCCTCCTGCGGCCTTCCCGTCAACGCACGACCCCTGACCGCGCCGGCAAAGGTTGCCTGACCAAGGCCTGACTGATAGAGTAACGAGGGTCTAAGGCATACAAGGATAACTAGCACGCCGCAGGGACCGCGGTGGCCGGCGCCGCGTGGCGGTGCCGGTGGCCATGGATGCTACCCTGCGGCTTATCACGTCGGGAGCGGAGACATGGCGAAATGCGCCCATTGCGGCAAGATCCCTCAATTCGGGCACAGCCGCAGTCACTCGATGAAGGCAACTAATAGGCGGTTCAGCGCAAACCTCCAGCGCACCACAATTCTCGAGAACGGCATCAGGCGGCGGGTCGTGCTTTGCGCCCGCTGCATCAAGACTCTGGCCAAGGCGTCCTAGGGGGCCCGGTGCTGTTCGCCACGGGCAGCGGCCGAGCGCAGCTCGGCCAAGGCGTCGGCCACGGGCATGCCGGCGGCGAACACCGCGGTACCGGCCACTAGCTGGTCGGCCCCAGCCGCCACGGCGGCCTCCGCGGTGGCCGGCTCGATGCCTCCATCCACCTGGAGGACAGCGCGGAGCTCGGCGGCATCGATGCGTTCCCGAAGGCGAGCCACCTTCGAGATGCTGCTGGCGATGAACTTCTGGCCGCCGAATCCGGGGTTCACCGACATCAGGAGCACGACGTCGAGGACGGGCAGGATCTCATCCAAGACCCCCAGGGGCGTAGCGGGGTTGAGGGCGGCGCCGGCGGCCACCCCATGTTCCTGAACCCGGCTCACCACCCGATGAAGATGGCGCGTTGCCTCCACGTGGACGGTGATGACGTCGGCGCCAGCGGCGGCAAAGGCGTCGATGTATCGTTCCGGCTCATCGATCATCAGGTGCACGTCCAATCGTGCGTCGCCCTGGGCTTTCAGCGCCGCCACGACGGGGAGGCCAACGCTGATGTTGGGCACGAAGCGGCCGTCCATGACATCCACCTGCACCGTCGCCACCCCCGCCGCCACGGCTTCCGCAACCTGGTCTGCAAGGTGCGCGAAATCGGCGGCCAGGACCGAGGGAATGATCTCCGGAGATCGAGGCACCGTCACCTCCTGGTGGTGGGACGCGCCGGGGACATCGTGCGGCCCACCGGGCCACCCTCCGCCCCGGGCCGGAGCTGGCCACAACCGGCATGGATGTCAATGCCCCGCCTTGCCCTCAAACTCACGGGGACCCCGGCGGCAGCCAGGCGCCCCCGGAAGGCCGCCGCCCGGGGCTCAGGACTGGGGCGGCCGGCGTAACCCGGGGTCGGGTTCAGCGGAATCAGGTTGACGTGGGCACGGACCCCCGACAACAGCCGGGCCAAGGCCGAGGCCTGTCTTGGGCTGTCGTTCACGCCGTCGATTAGAGCGTACTCGAAGGTGATGCGGCGGCCTCGCTGGCGCTGGTAGTCGCGGCAGGCAGCCATGAGCTCATCGAGGGCATGCACCGTGGCCAGGGGCACGAGGCGTCGCCGCAAGTCGTCATCGGGGGCATGCAAGGATACCGCCAGACGCACGGGGATTTCCGATCGGGCCAGGCGCCGTATTCCTGGCACCAGCCCCACCGTGGACACGGTGATGCGCCTCGCCCCGAGGCCAAAAGCCGTCGGATCATTCAGCCGTCGGACCGTTGCCCACATGGCGTCGAAGTTGGCCAACGGCTCGCCCATGCCCATGAACACAACGTTGCCGATGCGGTCCCCGGACCGGGCCAGGCGCCGAGCGCAGTACGCGAGCTGCTCGACGCACTCGCCGGCGGTTAGGTCTCGCGCCAGGCCCATCTGCCCCGTGGCGCAGAACACGCAGCCCATGGCACAGCCAACCTGGGTCGACAGGCACACCGTGTGCCTGGGGCGAGGCGAGGCGCCATTGCCGTCGTCGCCCCGGGGCTCCGATCGGTCCACGTAGTGCATTAGCACCGTCTCAACGAGCTGGCCATCTGCAAGGCGAAACAGGAATTTCGACGTCTTGCCGTCGATCGATGCGGTCTCCTTCACCAAGTCCAGGGAGTGGGTCCGGGTTCCGCGAGCGAGGCGCTCCCGGAGAGGTGCGGGCAAGACGGTGATGTCGTCGACGGCGGGTGCAAGCTGCCGGTACAGACCCCGCCAGAGCTGATCTGCCCGGAAGCGGGGCTCCCCGAGGGCCCTCATCGCCGCCTCCATGCCCCGCCGGTCCAGCTCCCAGAGCAAGACCGGCCGCTTCTCCGAGATGCTCACGGGGCGACGAATCGAGCCACCGCCGCCAACATGTCCGGCTTCCTCATCTCCGCCTCGACGGTGGCGGGGTCCAAGGCCAGCTGGGGCAGCTCTGCCGTCACGTCCAGTATGAACATCGCCCGGGACCAGAGGAGGTCCACTAGAGCCCTGACCTCGGGATCGTCATGCAGGCGCGCGTATACGTCAGCATGATTCTCCTCGGCATGCCGCAGGTAGAACTCAGTGTACATCATCATTGTCACGACCCCGTCCCGGTGACTGATGCGCCGGCCTCGAAACTCGTCGCTCAGGCCGTAGCCCACAAACAGAGAGTGGGTGTAGGCGTTAAACTCGTCCAGGAGGGTGAAGAATCCCTGCTGGCCGCTTTGGCCCGTGAGGTACGTCGACTTGTAGCGGTTGGCCAGGCCGCCGGTGACGTATTGGGCGATCTCGGACCGATTGAAGGTCTCATGGCGGGTCACGTCTACCTGGAGGTCCTCCCGCACGACGAATGCGTAGCGGGTGAAGGCGCTCTTGGCCAGGCCCTCCTGCCAGCCGAGCTGGTGGTCCATTTCGTGGACAATGAGCTGGCTGGCGTCCAGTAGGTCATCGAAGGTATCGGTGCGACCGTTGGCCCACCTGCCGGCCTGGGCCCGGCTGTCATCCAACCTCACGACTATGGCCCTGCCCGTGGCGTATCTCCTCTCGAGGAGATCCAGGAGGGTCTCGTACCAGCGGCGCGATTCGTAGCGGCCACGGAGATCACGGATGCTCGGGAAGTCGGTCAGGGGCTCCGTGTACCCCGCCGTCGTGGGCGTCGCCCGAGGGGTACTGGTGGCCGAGGCCGTCGGCGTCGGACTCGTCGAGAGGGTGGGGGAGGCCGGTGTGGCTGGCACCGCCGTTGGGGGGCGAGGAACGAGCCGGAGATCGACCCGCGCGGCGGCGAAGGGCAGGTGGATGGTCGCGGCGTCTTCGACCTGACTGGGAACCCGGCCGAGAAGCCCCTTTGGCATTCGTCCCGGACTCCTAGGAACCCCCGCGGCCCCGACGGATGGGACAACCCAGAGGTGGGCAGCGAGGGCCGCCACCGCCAGGAGGGTCGGCAGGCCGAGGCGGCGGTGCCCCGCCCGCGACGGCAATAACGGCGAGGGGGGTGGCGAGGACGGTGGCGACTCTGCAGCGGGGTAAACCATGGTCAGGTCTCCTCCCTGAAGGGAGATTAGCACAAAGGGCCCAGGCCGCGCCGGCCCGCGTGTTATAATCGAATGTACCCCTGCATCGGGCCGGGGCGCGAAGGAGAGGGCATGACCGACCTCACCGCGACGAACATCATCGTCTGGGTCGCCGTTGGTGGCCTGTTCGGCTGGATCGCCGACGCGGCCTTCAAGGCCACGCGCCTGGGCACCGTCGGCAACATTGCCGTGGGCATTGTGGGGGCCTATCTAGCCACGTGGCTCACGGTGGCAACCGGGGCATACGTCAATGTGGGCAGCGCTTTTCTGAACCTGGTGCTCACGTCCTTCTTGGGGGCCGTGGTGCTGCTAGCCGCCGTGGCCGCCTTCGAGAAGGCCACCAGCTAGGGAGCGGGCCTCGTAACCAGGGGTGCCCGCGGGCCAGGATCAGGGCGCCGGGGAGCCAGCCGAGGGGCTGCTTTGGCCGGGGCGACCATGGATGGCCCGTGGCAGCCATGCTTCCCACACCGGGCCGCCAAGCCCCGACGCCTTGACCCGCAGCGTTTGGGCCACCACCCCGGGCTCCGCTTGCCGATTGCCCGGATACACCAGGAGCACCCCCGGTGCCGCCGGCGACGCCGGCCCCGCGCGAGAAGCCACCCGCAGGCGCGTCTGGCCACCCACTGGGACTTGACTTGTCCAAGGCCACACCTCGTTCCGCGGCCGGCGGGCGTCGTAGAGCCACTCAGCCACTGGAGCTTGGAGTCCAACTCCCCCGGGGGCAACATCGCCCCGCTCCGGGTGAGCCCCCGCCCACAACCGGTCCTCCGTCGATACGAAGAACTGGAACCGTGCCCCCTCCGGCGGCAGGCCAATGGTGGCCGAAGACACCGGGAGAACGACGTACCGGCCGCCGAGGCGCACGTCTCCATAGTACTGGGGCACGGCCCGGCTCCAATCCGGCACCGCGGCGCCATCGGGGTACGGAACGGCCAGGGTGAGCCACTGCCCCGAGAACTCGCCCGTGGCCAGGTGCTGGGCGTCCACCCCCACTACCAGCCAATCGAGGCCACCCTGTAGGTCGACGTCAAGATACACCAGGGCGGCGACCTCTGGCGGCACCTCGTGGGGCCCAGCAAAGGTGAGGGCAAACTCGAGGATCGCCTCGCCGGCGGCGTCACGACCCCGGCGCACCCCCACGTGACGGACATCAACCTTCGGGTTCACCGTTGCCTCCAGCGGGTCGTCACCCATCCACGTGAAGGCCTCAACCGCACCCGGCGCCGGCCCCAGGTTGGTGAGGGTCACCTCGGCGGCACCAAGGCTACCCCGGCCCCTCAGGCTCACAGGTTCGTCCGGGACGCTGATCCGGGACACTGCCTCCGGCAATATGTAGAAGGGCATGTGGAGGCGGTCGCCCCCTGGAAGCGGTGCGCCCCCCGGGGCCACCTCCTCGACCTCCACGCGCCCGTCGTACTCCACGTCCGCCAAGGACGCCCCCGATCCAACCCCGCGCCCTCCCCTGGGCACACCTGGACCGCTGGCCAGGGCAGCCGCCTCGGCCGCAAGGACCACGTTCACCGCGACGGTCTGTCCCCCCGGTACCGTCAGCACCCCCGCCGGCGAAGTGCTGACCTGGATGGCTCCCTCGGCGTTAGTCCGGGGGCGGACGGTCATGCGGTAGTGCCTATCGGACGCGCCGCGGTTCTGGATCGTCAGGGGTAGCTCCGCGGCCAGATCGTCGACTACGATCCGGTGGCCGAAATCGAGGCCGGCCAGGCTAGGGGCCGCCAAGGCCGTGGTGGACCGGGCCGCGGCCCAGACATCGAGGCGTCCAGACCCCGCCCGAGTCACAGGCGCCGTGGTGCCGGACTGGGCGTCATTCACCACCGTCGCGGCAGTCGTGGCAACCAGGATCCGCGCTACATCCTCCGGGGCCGGGCGAGGCTTCCCCGCCCCATCCGCAAGGGCAATGATCAGGGCCGCCGCCCCAGCCACGTGGGGCGCCGCCAGGGACGTTCCGGCCCCAGGCATCGCGAGTGCCCCACCGCCTAGCCGGGCGGAGGATATCGTAGCCCCAGGCGCCGTGAGCTCGGGCTTCAATCCCGCGCCGCGAGCCGGCCCGCGGCTACTCCATGGCCACATCGCGTCGGCCACCTCCGGGTGCGGCACCCTTCGTTGGGCGTCAAGGGTCAACGTGACCGCTACCCCCGCCACCAGCAGGTCCCGCAGGGCAGCTCCGTCGTCGCGGCCGATCATGACACCGGGCAGGGCCACGCCTTCGGGTGCACCCATGACATCCACGGGGCGATCGTCGGTGAACACCACGGCGGCCCGGGCGCCCAGGCGTGCGGCGCGGCGCAGCTTCTCCAGGGGGGCGCACTCGCCCCGCTCGATGAGTGCCACCCGGTCCCGGGGCGGCTGCGGCACCTGCGTACCCTCGCATCCGGTGCCCGTCCACGCTGCAGCCGCGGTCACCGGTCCCACCTCGGTCAAGGGGGCGGTGAAGGCAGCTTCCACGGCTTCCACGGTCCGCTCCGTGGCCCCACCCCCTCGTTGCCATCGGGCCAGGAGCCCGAGGGTCTCCTCCCCGGGACCGAACGAGGCTGCCACAGCCAGAGCATCGGCGGCGGCGGCCGGTGAGCCCAGGGCCATTGGGTGATCGCCTGCGTTGCCCGCCGCAGCCACCACTAGGGCGCCGCTCTCCACGACCCTCCTGACGACCCCCTCTTCCTCCAGCACGCCCCAGGCATAGGGCGCCCCAACACTCAGATTGACCACGTCCACCGTGGCTGGCCCCCCGGGGACGCTCAACCCCATTCGAGACCGGGCCACCCACTCCAGGGCGTCGATCAGCAAGTCGCTCGAGCTCCCGCGGCCGAAGATCTTCAGAGCCACGATCCGCGCGCCCGGGGCCACCCCCGAGTGCACGTCGCCACTGGCACCCCCAGCGGCCACGGCGGCAACTCGAGTCCCATGGCCCAGCTCATCCCGCGGGTCGGGATCGGGTCGCGGGGTGGAGGTGCACACTCCGGCCACCTCGTCCGGCAGAGGGCACGCCGGGTCGTACAGGGAACCCGCGAAATCCCAACCGGCCACGACCTTGTCGGTGGGAAAGGTGCCCGCCTCCACAATCTCCGGATCGTCGGCGGCGTAGGCGACTTCATCGCCCGGTCCACCGAGGGCCCCGTGGTAGTAGTCGACCCCGGAATCCACGATGGCCACGGTCACCCCGGCGCCATCAATCCCCAATTGGGACCACACGCGATCGGCGCCAACGAAGGGCACGCTGGTGCCGAGGGCCATGCGCATCACCGGGGCTCGATACACGGCCCGCACCCCCGGAACAGCGGCCAAGGCACGCCGCCCCCCGGGGGGCGAAGTGACTAGCATGCCGTTGAGCACCGTGGTGTAGCGCCTCAGGACTACCCCTCCCAGGCGCCTCACGCCGGCCGCCGCGCGGTCCTGGTCGCGGCCCATGGCCTCCTCGGCCGCGGCAAGGGCCCCGGGTCCCAAACTCGATCGTGGCCCCGGCCCGGCCAGGTCGCCCAGGGGCGGGTCAGCCAGGACCACCACCAGATGGGGAGTCAGGGCGTCCCCCGGCAAGTCGACTGGCAGGTGCCGAGGCGACAGGTCCGGCGCCGCCTCGCGAGCCGCCCCTTGCGCCTGCCCCCGGGCCGTGCCGCCGCCCCCGAAGGGCGCCGAGGCAACGACCATCAGAGCGGCAACGGCCAGCCCACGAGTTCGGATCGCCATCGCGGCCCCCAAGAGCTTGTCCCTTAGAACCCGGTAGTAGCCCCTTCGGCGTTCGGACAGGGCTGCAGCGACCCTGGACAGCGCCGGAGGGACACCACACCGTTCCCCCGGCGGCGGCAAACCGCAGCCCGAGGAGTAGCCCCGAATGCTATGATTCAGCGCGAGTATAGGCGACCGATCCTAGTGAAGCGAGACTCCACCTCATGTCAGATTCCACCTCCCGAGTGGCAGCCGTCGCCGAGGTCCTGGCGGCCAACGTCGAGAGCGTGATAGTGGGCAAGCACGACGAGGTGCAGCGAGTCCTCATCGCTCTTCTGTGCCGGGGCCACGTCCTGGTGGAGGATGTGCCTGGCGTCGGCAAGACCGTCTTGGCTAAAGCCATTGCCCGCAGCCTCGGGTGCCGCTTCAGGCGCATTCAGTGCACCCCCGACATCTTGCCCAGCGACATCACCGGCGTGTCCATCTTCAATCAGAAGACCGGCGAGTTCGAGTTCAGGCCAGGGCCCGTCGTGGCCCAGGTCGTCTTGGCCGACGAGATCAATCGGGCCACTCCGAAAACCCAGGCCGCCCTCCTGGAGGCGATGGAGGAGCGCCAGGTCACCGTGGATGGCCGCACCACGGCCCTGCCCCGACCCTTCCTGGTGCTAGCGACCCAAAACCCGATCGAGTACGAGGGCACCTTCCCCTTGCCGGAGGCCCAGGTAGACCGGTTCATCATGCGCATTCGCCTTGGTTACCCGAGCCCCCAAGATGAAATGCGGATCCTCGACGATCAGAGCGGCGGCCACCCCCTGGAGCGCCTGGCTCAGGTGGTGAGCGCCTCCGACTTCCTCGCCGCCCAAGAGGCCGTGGGTGAGATCTACGTGGACGACCTGATCAAGCGCTACATCGTGGATCTGGTGCGGGCCACCCGGGAACATCCAGACCTGTATCTGGGGGCGAGCCCCAGGGGAAGCCTCGCCCTCTTCAGAACGGCCCAGGCCCATGCGGCCATGGCAGATCGCGACTACGTGGTGCCCGACGACGTCAAGACTATGGCCGTGGACATCCTGGCCCACCGAGTTATCGTGAGCCCAGCGGCTCGAATCAGAAGCGTCGACGCCGGGCGGCTCATTGGCGACATCCTAGACCAGGTGCCCGTGCCGGGGGCCACGGCGCGCCGGTGACCTCGACCCCGGCGTCTCGGATCCCCGGCGGCGGGCGGTGAGCGAGGGACGAGTCCTGGCGGCCGTGACCGCGGTGTCCGTTGTCGTGGCCCTGGCCACCGGCAGCCAGGTGGTGCTCAGGGTGAGCTACGTCCTCATCGGGGTGCTGATGCTCACGGGGATTCTGGCGTGGAATGCCGTGCGATCGGTGGATCTGTCGCGGACTACCCGATCGCGCAGGGCCCAGGTGGGGGGCGTCGCGGAGGAGACCTTCGCCGTGGGCAACCGGGGCTGGCTACCGAAGCTGTGGCTTGAAGTGGCCGATGACAGCGACCTGCCCGGCCACAGGGCCAGCAGGGTGGTGTCGGCCATGGGCCCCGGCGAACGCCGCACCTGGGGAGTCAGGACCCTGTGCCGGCAGCGGGGCGCCTTCACCCTGGGTCCGGTGACCCTCGCGGGCGGTGACCCCCTCGGGATGTTCCGCCGGGAGGTGGTGCTCGCCAAGACGGCCACTTTCGTGGTGTATCCCATGACAGTGCCCCTGACGGGGCTGCAGCTGGCCAGCGGCTACTTGTCCGGCGGCCCCGTGGTGCGCCGGCGGGCCGAGTACGCCACCGCCAACGTACGGGGCGTGCGCCAGTACCAGCCAGGGGACGCCTACAAGCGCATCCATTGGCCCACGACGGCCCGGCGCGGCAAGCTCTACGTGAAGGAGTTCGAGTTCGATCCCCTCGCGGACATCTGGATAGTGGTGGACTTGGATCGCAACGCCCATCGGGGCGAGGCCCCTCCGGACCCCAGCCTCGACTCGGACGGGCCCTTGCCCTGGATGGACACTCCGCCCCTTGAGCTAACACCCACCACTGAAGAGTACTCCGTGGCGGCTGCCGCGAGCTTGGCCCGGCACTTCCTAGACGAAGGCAAGTCGGTCGGCCTTGTCGCTCACGGTCAGCGCCGGGTGGTGCTTCGCCCCGACCGCGGCGAGCGCCAGGTCAACAAGATCTTGGGGCACCTGGCCGTGCTCAGGGCCCGAGGCCGGGCCGGCCTGGCCGAGGTGCTGGCCTCCGATGGCCGCGAACTGCCGCGGCACGCCACGTTGGCGGTCGTGACCCCCACCACCACCCTGAGGTGGATCGACGCCCTCAGGGAACTGAAGGCTCGGGGCGTTGGGAGCTTCGTCATCCTCGTCGAGGCCTCCACCTTCGGCGGCGCCGCCGGCAGCAGCCTCGGCCCAATCGCGGCCCTCGCGGCGAGCGGCATCCCGACCCGTATCGTGAAGTGCAACGACGACCTGGCCGCCGCCCTGGTGGGATAACCTGCGGACGCCGTATATAATCGCGCCTCCATCGATAGCCTGCGCCTCCACCTACGCCAGGAGGTCCCTGTGGCCAACACCGACCCCGACCGAAACCTAGCCCTCGAACTCGTGCGGGTCACCGAGGCAGCCGCCCTATCGGCGGGGCGCTGGATGGGCCGCGGCGACAAGGAGGCGGGCGACCAAGCCGCCGTGGACGCCATGCGCCTAATGCTCCGGACCATTGCCATGGACGGCATGGTCGTCATTGGCGAAGGCGAAAAAGACGAGGCGCCGATGCTGTACAACGGCGAGCGCGTCGGCAACGGCTCCGGGCCGGCGGTTGACGTTGCCGTCGACCCCGTGGACGGCACTCGCCTCTTGGCTCTGGGCCGGTCCAACGCCCTGTCGGTGGTGGCCGTGGCCGAGCACGACACGATGTTCGATCCTGGCCCCGTCTTCTACATGGACAAGATCGCCGTCGGACCAGAAGCCGCGGGGGTGATCGATATCACGGCATCGGTGGAGACGAATCTGCGAGGTATTGCCAAGGCCGTGCGCAAGGACCTGGACGATCTCACCGTGGTGGTTTTGGACCGCGAGCGCCACGAAGATCTTCTGGGCGAGATCCGAGAGACGGGCGCCCGGATTCGCCTAATCACCGACGGCGACGTTGCCGGCGCCATCATGGCGGCCCACGACATTTCTCCCATCGACGTCCTCATGGGCGTGGGGGGAACCCCCGAGGCGGTCATTGCCGCCTGCGCCATAAAGTGCATCGGCGGCGCCATGCAGGCCAAGCTGTGGCCCCGGGACGACGGCGAGCGCCAAGCCGCCCTGGAGGCCGGCCTCGACCTCGATGCCGTGTTGCACACCGACGATCTCGTTGCCAGCAACAACGTCTTCTTCGCCGCCACCGGCATCACCGACGGCGATCTCTTGAAGGGCGTCGAGTATTCTGGCACCGGCGCCGAGACACACTCAGTCATCATGCGCTCCCGATCCGGCACGATCCGCCTCGTGAACGCACGACACCGGTGGGACAAGCTCATGGAAATCAGCCAGGTCGGATACGACACCGAGATCGGGAGTCGCTAGGAGTCCGGCCGAGAACCACTTTTCGCGTCGAGGGCCCCGCTGCGCGGGACTGGCAAGGAGCAAGGCGGGAGGCGTACCCCAGAGGTACTCCCCCCGCCGCAGCGACACCATCCAGGACCGATGCAGCGACGGCCAAACGACACAGGAGCTTCTCGGCCGAGCTCCTCCGCAACTATAGTC
>CAZXNP010000021.1:0-12033 GCA_964642035.1 uncultured Anaerolineales bacterium
AGCGGTTCCCGGCCCCGCGCGCTCCACGGGCGCCGCGCGCCGGCGCGTCGCCAGCGAGGACGGCCCGCCCCCCCCCGCCACACCGCGCCGCCAGCGGGCGCAGGCGGACTGGAGGCGCAGGCCGCCTCCCAGACGGAACCGCGGCCCCTGATGGACCGCCTGCCCACGGAGGACGGCCGCCTGGTGCCAACGTGGCAGCAGGTGCCCGTTGCCCGCAGTGTGCCCCGGGCGGGGGCCTTTCGGCTCCTTGAAGAGAGTTGGGAGCTGCCCGGAGTGGTCGCGGGGGAGGCACCGGTTCGGGAGTACACCGCCGGCCCCACCTTGGCCCATCTCTTGGGATTCACGGCCAGCATTCCGGCCGAGGAGCTCGACGACTACCTGGCCCGGGGGTACGCCATCTACGACGTGGTGGGGCGAAGCGGCCTCGAAGCAACCTACGAGGACTGGCTCCGGGGCTCGAAGGGCAAGAAGCTCATCGAGGTCGACGCCACGGGCCGCGAGATCCGAAGGGTCGGCCGAGGGCAGCCACCGGTGCCCGGCCACAGCCTGGTGCTCACCGTGGATCTCGAGTTTCAAAGGGCCGTGGAGGCCATCCTCGAAAAGGCCCTCGCCCGCGCCGGTGCCCGGTCCGGGGCCGTGGTGGTCCTCGACCCCAGGGACGGAGCGGTGCGCAGCCTCGTGTCCCTGCCAAATTTCGACAACAATCTGTTCTCCGCCGGCGCCACGCCAGAGGAATTTGCCGCGATACTGGGGGATGACCGGCGACCGCTGTTGAACCGGGCCATCTCCGGCCAGTACCCTCCGGGGTCGATATTCAAGATCGTGACGGCTGCCGCCGCCCTGCAGGAGGGTGTCGTCAAGCGCAACACCCGCATCGTGGACCCGGGGGTCATAGTCCTCCCGAACCAGTACAACCCCGACATCACCTATCCCTTCTACTGCTGGCTCCGAAGCGGCCACGGCGCCCTGAACATCGTGGGCGCCCTGGCCCAGTCCTGCGACGTCTTCTTCTATGAGGTGGCAGGGGGGTATCACGAGAACGGCGCCAACCAGCCGGGCCTGGGCAGCGAGGCATTGGCCCGCTATGCCCGGGCCTTCGGCCTTGGCGAGAAGACGGGGATCGAACTCCTGGGCGAGGCCCCGGGCCGAGTGCCCACGGCTAGATGGCTCGATGCGGCCCTGGAGTTGCCGTGGACCACCGGCGAGACGTTCAACCTCGGGATTGGGCAGAGTTACCTCCTGGTGACGCCCCTACAAATGGCGGTAGCCGCAGCCGCCGTGGCCAATGGTGGCACTGTCTTCAAGCCGCACCTTGTGGACCGCATCCTCGCCCCCTCGGGCAAGGCGGTGAAGCGGCCCGGGGGCATCGTCCGCCGCCTTCCGGTGTCGTCGGCCGTCTTGGCCACCATTCGGGACGGCATGCGGGGCGCCGTGGTCTATGGCACCGCCCGGCCAGAGTGGTCCCGGCTACCCTCCCAGCCCCCCGTGGCGGGGAAGACCGGCACCGCGGAGTTCAGCGACCCTGTCTTCACGGAGTACGGCGTCTTCCCCAGGTATGACTCCAACGGCAACCTGCTCACCCACGCGTGGTTCGTGGCGTACGCCCCCGCCAACGAGCCGGAGGTAGCCCTGGCCGTATTCGTCGACGGCTCCGGAATGGACCATATTATAGAAGGCTCCCGGGTCGCCGCCCCGATAGCCGGCGACGTTCTCAGAGCCTACTTCAGTCTCCCGGCGTCCACGCCCGCACCATGCGCCGATTGCCCAACTGACAACAGCCCCACCGCGGGAGAGGAGGCACCCACGCCCTGAAGATCCCCACCTCGCCGCTGGAGAAACCGACGCCGCCCCCACCGCCGGTCCGAATCAAGGGGGGCGCCGGGGGTATCCGCATCTTGATCAGCCCCGCCGATCCCGCCGCGGTGGAGACGAGCCTCCGCCGCCGGCTTCGATCGCGGGAAGGGGAATTCCTCCGCGGGGCGTCCGTCGTGCTCCAGATTGACGGCCCCACGGTCGACTGGCGCCTCGTGGAGCCAGTTCTGCGCGCCCTGGCCGACTACGACATTGCCGCGACCGCCGTCGAAACCACCCGCAGCCCGCGGGCAATGGCCGGTCACCGGGCCCGGAGCCGCCCCCAGGCCGTAGCGCCGGCGGCCGACGGGTCGGCGATGATAGTGACGGCCACCGTCAGGGCTGGCCAAGTTCTGGACCACAGCGGCTCCATCGTCGTCGTTGGGGATGTGAACCCCGGGGCAGAGATTCGGGCGGGCGGCAGCGTGATCGTGTGGGGCCGCCTCCGGGGCCTGGTGGAAGCCGGTCGGACCGGGGACCCATTGAAGGCCGTGGTCTGCGCCCTGGAACTGGCGCCGACCCAGCTCCGGATCGGCCGGGCCCTGGCCCGGGCGCCGGAAGACGCCGACCAACGACCCGAACCCGAAATGGCCCGGGCCGCCGACGAGGCCATCTTGGTGGACACATGGCGGTGAGCACCGCCGCTCCGGGGGCTCCCGCGGCGGCGCCGGAACGCCAGGAGGAAACGCGATGCCGGGACGAATAGTCACGATCACGTCGGGCAAGGGGGGGGTGGGGAAGACCACCGCCACGGCCAATGTGGGGATCGGCCTCGCCCTCCGGGGCCGGTCCGTGGCCGTCATCGACGGCGACATCGGCTTGCGTAACCTGGACGTGGTGATGGGCCTGGAGAACCGGGTGGTGTACAACATCATGCACGTGGTGCGGGGCACCGTCACCGCGGAGCGGTCCTTGATCCGCGACAAGCGGGTGCCCGGGCTTCACCTGCTGGCGGCGGACCAGCACTCGGAGAAGGACGATCTGTCCACAGCGGACATGGTGGCCGTGTGCGAGGCTCTCCGGGAGGTGATCGACTACGTGATTCTCGACTCGCCGGCGGGGATAGAGGCCGGTTTTCGCAATGCCCTGGCCCCGGCAGACGAGGTCATCTTGGTGACGACGCCAGATATAGCGGCGGTGCGGGACGCCGACCGGGTCATCGGCCTGGTGGAGGCCTCCGACAAGCCGCCGCCCCGGCTGGTCTTGAACCGCCTGCAGGCCGACATGGTGGCTCGGGGCGATATGATGACCACCGACGACGTGCTGGATGTCCTACGGATAGACCTCCTCGGGGTCGTGCCAGAGGACCAGGGCATACTCGGGGCCGCCAACCGCGGCGAGCCCGTGGCCCTTGACGCCGGGGCCCCCTCGGGCCAGGCGTACCGCAACATCGCCGCCCGCCTCGACGGGGAGGAGGTTGCGCTGCTGTCGGTCGACGGCGCCAGCCCGGGCCTGTTGGCGCGGCTATCCAGTCTATTCCGAGCCGGAGCGTCCCAGGGGAGCCACCGATGAGTCTATTCGAGCGACTGCGCGCCGCCGGCCGCCCCACCACCAGCACCGTGGCGAAGCAGCGCCTCAAGGTCATCCTGGAGTATGACCGAGCGTGCCTCGACCCGGGGGCCCTGGACGAGATTCGCAAGGACATCATTCACTCCATCTCGAAGCACGTGCGGGTCGAGGGCGAGGGGGTGCAGGTCACGCTGCAACAGGGCTCGCGCATCGTGGCGGAGATTCCTCTGGATGTCTCCCGGCGCTCCCGGGAGCCAGCCGCGGCCCCCATGGCCGGCGCCTCGTCCGCCGCCGAGGAGGAGGGAGCAGCCGGTCCGTGACAGCCGCCGCCAGGCGACTGCCCCGGGTTCGTTCGGCATCATGGCGATGGGTCCGGACCTTCGACTGGGCCTTGCTGGCCGGCACCGTCACCGCCACCGCCATAGGGGTGGTCATGATCGGGTCGGCCACCCAGGGGCCACCAGTCGCCAGCTCCTGGGATGATCTCGTCCTCAGACAAGTAGTGTTCGCGGCGTTGGCCCTGGGGACCCTCGCCCTGGCCGCCATGACGGAACACGGCGTGCTGACTGCCTTCGGGGCGTGGATCTACGTCGCCACGGTGGCTGCCCTGGGATTGGTGCTGGTGGCCGGCGGTGGCAGCCTGGGCAGTGCCCGCTGGTTCCAGGCCGGTTTCGCCAACCTGCAGCCGAGCGAGCCTGCCAAGGTGGCCATGATCGTGTTTCTGGCCGCCTACTTCGATCGCCACGACGTGCGCTCTTTTCGCCACGTGGCCACCTCCCTCGGTCTTGTCGGGCTGGTGTCGCTCCTCGTGCTGCGGCAACCCAACCTCTCGGCAGCAGTGCTGCTGGGCGTGATTTGGCTGGGGGTCGTGGTGGCCGCCGGCATTCGCCCCCTCCACCTCAGCATGATCGCCCTCGGGGCCGTGCCCGCGGCGGCCGTGACCCTCCGCTCCGGCCTGATTGAGGGCTACATGCTCACCCGGGTGGTGGCCTGGATGAACCCCGGCGCCGACCCCCTGCGGACCGGCTTCCAGAACATTCAAACCCTGATCGCCGTGGCCAACGGCGGCCTGATGGGCACCGGCCTCGGGGGCGGGCCATCGGCCCGGGGCGGATGGCTGGTGGTGCTCCACACCGACAACATCTTCGCCCTGGTGGCCGAGGAGATGGGCTTCATCGGCGCCGTTGTGGTAATTGGCCTGTTGGTGGCCGTCGTCCTGCGGGTGCTGCGGGGCGCTCGCCTGGCCCAGGACGAGGCGGGGCGTCTGCTGGCGGCGGGCGTCGGCACCTACATTCTGGCCCAGTCGGCGGTGAACATTGGCGTGGTGCTTCAGCTGTTGCCAGTGACGGGGGTATCTTTGCCCTTCATTTCCTACGGCGGCTCGAGCCTGGTGACCCTGTACGCGGCCATAGGCCTCGTGGAGGGGGTGCTCATCCGCCGCAAGCCCTTGGAGTTCACATGACGGGCCCGGCAGATCGGCCAGGCGACGGGGCAACGACCCAGGAGGGGGTGCGGGTCCGGATCGCCCCCTCACCCACCGGCTACTTCCACGTCGGCAACGCCCGGACAGCGATCTTCAATTGGCTCTTCGCCCGGCAGTCGAAGGGCGCCTTCGTGGTGCGGGTGGAGGACACCGACCGGGCCCGGTACGTGGACGGCGCCCTGGAGGACGTTTATGCCAGCCTGGACTGGCTGGGCCTGACCGAGGACGAGAGCCCGCGGAAGGGGGGAGCCTACGGGCCGTACCAACAGAGCGAGCGTCTGGAGCTGTATCGCCACCACGTCGACAGGCTCCTGGCGGCGGGCCATGCCTACAAATGCTACTGCTCGCCGGAGCGGCTGGCGGGGGTCCGGGAGCGGCGAGCCAAATCGGGCGCCAAGGTAGGCTACGACCGCCAATGCCGCAACCTGAGCCCCGAGGAGCGGGAGCTCCAGGAGGCGAACGGGACCCCTTGCGTCGTGCGCCTCAAGGCGCCCCTGACCGGCGAGATTGTGCTCCACGACCGCCTGCGGGGGGACGTGCGCTTCGACGCTCGGCAGATCGAGGACGTGGTGCTCATGAAGAGCGACGGCTTCCCAACCTACCACCTGGCCGTCGTGGTGGACGACCATTACATGGCCATCAGCCACGTCTTGCGGGCCGATGAATGGATTCCCAGCGCCCCCATCGGGGTGCTGCTCTACGAGGCCTTCGCCTGGCGGGCGCCGGAGTGGGTGCACGTGCCCCTCGTCCTCAACCCCGGGGGCAAGGGCAAGCTCTCGAAGCGCCACGGTGGCGATGGAGGGGAGCAGATGACCCAGGTGCGGGAGTTCCGGGCGGCCGGGTACCTCCCCGAGGCGCTATTCAACTTCCTGGCGCTGTTAGGCTGGTCGTACAGCGGCGACGAGGACGTGTTCACGCCAGATCAGGCCTTGGAACGGTTCCGCCTCGAGGACATAAAGCTGGCCCCGGCGGCGTGGAATCCAAAGAAACTCGCCTGGATGAACGGCAACGCCATTCGGCACCTGACCCCCGACGACCTGGCTCGTCGCCTGGCCCCGTTTCTGGCGGAGGCGGGTCTGACGCCCTCTTCGGAGGAGCTGGCCGCGGCCGCCCCCCTGGTGCAAGAGCGCATCACCACCCTCCGGGATGCCATCCCCCTGCTGGCGTTCCTCTGGCGCGAAGTACACCCCGCCACCTCCGACCTCGTGCCTAAGAAGCTCGACGCCGCCGCCGCCGCCGAGGTCCTGGCCGCGGCCGAGGCCCGGCTGGCTGCCGTGGAACCTTGGGCGGCCGACGCCCTGGAAGACGAGCTCCGGGCCATGGCGGCGGCCTTGGACCTCAAGCCTCGGGAGGCCTTCCAGCCGGTCCGGGTGGCGGTGACGGGGGCCCGGGTGGCCCCGCCGCTGTTCGAGTCCTTGGCGCTCCTGGGCCGCGGCCCCAGCTTGGCCCGCCTTGCGGCTGCCCGAGCGCTCCTCGGCTCCCAGCCAGTGACGGCGTGACGGGGGGCGCCGGGGACCTCAACGCCGGAGTCGTAGACCTCAGGTCCGACACCGTCACCCGGCCCACGGCGGCCATGCGCAAGGCCATGGCCGCGGCCGAGGTGGGCGACGACGTTTTCGGCGAGGACCCCACAGTCCGACGCCTGGAGGAGATGGGGGCGCGCCTCATGGGCAAGGAGGCGGGCCTATTCGTACCCAGCGGCACCATGGGCAACCTGGTCGCCCTCTTGAGCCATTGCGGCCGGGGCGACGAGGTCATCCTAGGCGACCATTGCCACAGCTTCATCTACGAGGCCGGCGGCTCCGCCGCCCTGGGGGGAATCCACCCGCACCCGCTGCCCAACCAGGCCGACGGCACCATTGACGTCGCGGCCATTGAGGGGGCCATTCGGCCCCACGACGTTCACTTCCCCCCGACGCGCCTGGTGTGTCTGGAGAACACCCACAACCGAGCGGGGGGCAAGGTCCTCGACGTGGACTACATGGCGGAGGTGGGATCCGTGGCCGCCCGCCACGGCCTGGCGGTGCACCTCGACGGCGCGCGCCTCTTCAACGCCGCCACCGCCCTCGACCGCCCCGCCGCCGACCTGGCGTCCGCCGCCGATAGCGTCACCTTTTGCCTGTCGAAGGGCCTGGCCGCCCCCGTGGGTAGCGTCCTGTGCGGCTCCACGACCTTCATTGAACGGGCCCGCCGGGCCCGGAAGATCCTTGGTGGCGGCATGCGCCAGGCAGGGGTCCTGGCGGCGGCGGGGATAGTGGCCCTCGAGACCATGTTCGACGGCTTGGCCCTGGACCACGCCCATGCCAGGCGCCTGGCTGAGGGCCTTGCCGAGATCCCCGGGATCAGACTCGACCCCGGCCAAGTGGCCACCAACATCGTCATTCTTGGCCTAGACCATCCGCGGTTTTCGCCACCCGCCCTCCAGGCCGCCCTGGCCGAGGAGGGGGTCAGGGTGCTCGCAATCGGCGTCGATCGCCTGCGGGCGGTTACCCACTACGAGGTCACCGGCGACGCGATCGACATCGCCCTCGAGGCGTTTCGGCGCCTTCTGGGGTAACGGGGCCGCCGACACCGGCGGCGGGTGGCCGACGAGGCGGCCCAAGGCTGCTTGGCCGCCGCCAGCCTGGCATGGTAGAATCCGTCGGCCTTCGGGGGCGTGGTGTAGTGGTTAACACACTGGCCTGTCAAGCCAGAGATCGCGGGTTCGAGTCCCGTCGCTCCCGCCACCAATCTCCAAAAACAGGCGACCGACGGTAGTGTCGTGGCTCGACGCATTCCTGCATAGGGTGCACGACCGCCTTGGCGGCCCCAGGCGGCAAGGGCCCCCCAGCTCCCAATCTGCCGCCACCGCCGGCGCCGGCGTCGAGTTCCGGGCGCTGTTCCGGCTGGTCCAGTCCGACGACACCGCCGCCCGGCGCCGCGCGGCCCTCTTGCTGTCCAGCCTCGGCGCCACCAGCGCCATACGCCCATTGGTGGCAGCCTACACGACCCACGAGGATCCGGAGCTCCTGGCAGCTTTGCGCCCCTTCGGACGCCCAGTGACCAGGGTGGCGATCGCGGAGGCCCGGGAGCCTTCGGTGGGCGGCCGGCGTCTGGCCCGGCTGCTGTCCATCGTGGGCCACATGGGGGACCCGGCGGGCCTGGTGCTGGCCCGGGAGCATGCCGCTCACCCGGACCCCGCCGTCCACGTGGCGGCCTGTGCGGCCCTCGAGGAGCTGGGGGACCCCGCGGGCATGGAGGCCCTGTGGCGCGACCTGGAGGGCATAAGGGCCCACCTCCGAGTGACGGTCTTGCGCGAGCTGGAAGGCCTGGACACCCCCAGGTCCCGGGCCGCCCTCAACGCCCATGTCCAGCGCTATCTGGCCACGGCGGGGGCGGTACCGGAGGCCATCGAGGTGTACTCGCCCCTCCTCGTGGAGCCCGTGGGCGACGTGGCGCGGCTTCTGGCGGAGCGGCTGAGGCACTCCGAGGCCTCATTGCACCTGGCCATCGGGCCCGCCGCCGGCACCATCGCCGAGGAGCACCGAGGCACGATCCAGGCCGCCACCCACGGCTGGCAAGCCTTCTACACCACGCCCAGGCACACCCCCGACGAGCAGCTTGAGCTGTTGGCGGCGGCCCGCAACCGGGCTGCCGCTGACCCGGAGGCCCGGGTGCTGCTCCTGGGCCCCCTCCCCTCCCCCGAAGGCCGTCATCCGCTGCGTCATGTCTTGACGTGGCTGCCCGCCAACCCGTACCGCTGCCGGGTGCTGTTCCTGGGCCCCGCGGACTGCGCCGCGGTGATGGCCTGGTGGCGCTACGTGGACGAGGTCAGCGAGGTGCCCACGACCATGGAGGTCCTGTTGGACCTCATCACCCTCGCCGCCAACCGCATGACCGAGGAGGAGAGGATCATCCTCCACCACGTGGCCGATGGTGACCAGGGGCGCTTTGCCCGGGCTCTCCTCGGCCATCTTTAGGGGGCCGGGCCCAGTCCACTTGCGCGCATTCTGCAACCTCTTCACAATACGCGGCCCCGGGCGGGGCACCCGGCGCCGGTGTCGAAAAGCGGCCCCGGACCCGTGGCGGCATGCCCGGGCAACCACCCTTCGAGGAGGAGAGAATGCGTCAGGAAAGGCTATTCGTGCGCCTGGGTGTGACCCTGGCAATTGCGGTCCTCGTGGCCGCTTGCACAACAACGTCGGAGGAAACGACGTCGGAGACGGGGGCCGAATCAGCTGCCGCCGGAGACGAGTCAGTCTACACCTGTGACGATCCCTTGGGCTGCACCGACGTGGCGCCGGGGGATCCGGTGCGGATCGGGTCCTTGTTCGTGCTATCTGGTCCCAACGAGTCCTTGGGGGTCGACTCTCGTAATGGCGTCGAGATCGCCATAGACGACTTCGGCACCATTGCTGGCCACGCCGTCGAGCTAGCGCCGGAGGACTCCCAGTGCAGCGCCGAGGGTGGCCAGGCCGCGGCCAGCAAGCTGGCCGCCGACGAGACCATCGCCGGCGTCATCGGCACATCGTGCTCGAGCGCGGCAGAGCCAGCGATTCCCATCATCAGCGAGGCGGGCCTGGTGATGATCTCGCCGTCCAACACGGCCCCACCCCTTACTGCCGCCGATCGCCCCGCGAAGTACGCCGGCTATCTGCGCACGGCCCACAACGACCGCTTCCAGGGCCGGGTGGCCGCCGAGTTCGCCTTCAACGAGCTGGGCGTCAAGAAGGCAGCCACTATCCACGACGGCAGCCCCTACGCTGAGCAGCTGCAGCAAGTGTTTGCCGATGTCTTCGGCGAGCTTGGGGGCGAGATCACGAGCCAGCAGGCCATCAACATCGGCGATACCGATATGCGGCCCGTACTTACGACCATCGCCGCCGACTCCCCGGAAATCATCTACTACCCCATCTTCGTGGCCGAGGGGGGCTTCGTGACGACCCAGGCCCGGGAGGTGTCAGGCCTCGAGGACACGGTCCTGATGGGCGCCGACGGCCTGTTCTCCCCTGACTTCGTGAAGGCCGCCGGTAGCGCCGCCCTGAACATGTACCTGACGGGGCCCTTCGTGTCCGGCGCCGCCTACGACGCTTTCCTGGCGAAACACCAGGAGAAGTACGGCAGCGGCCCCCCCTCGGGCTTCCATGCCCATGCCTACGACGCCACGACGATCCTACTCACGGGCATCGCCGCCGTGGTCCAGGACGATCCCGACGGCACCCTGCACATCCCCCACCAGGCCATGCGTGACGCCGTGTTCTCCACCGCGGGCTACAAGGGCCTGACGGGCACCCTCACCTGCCAGGGACCGGGCAGCGACAATCCCGGGGACTGCGCCACCGGTGAGGCCCTGGCCGTGTTCCAAATCAGCCAGGAAGTCCTGGACGATCCCGAGGGCGCCTGGCCCCCGGAGGTAGCCTGGCAGCCGGGCCAGTAGGCGTACCCTAACCCCGCGGCCGCCCCATCGCTGCTCAGGGGCGGCTGCCCACTCCGGCATAGCCCCGGGGGCGGAGCCGGCGCTCCGCCCCCGGGCGCCCTCGGCCCATGACTCCCCGGGGCCCGCCGGAGGGACACAGCGCCGTAACAACAGCATCGCGCCCGTCGCTGGGCGCCCACACCCACGGGACAACGACCATCGAAGCCGCCAGAGAGGTCACCGCCGGCACTAACCCCAGCCGCAGGCTTTTCAACACGGCCCTGGTGCCACCCGCCCCCCGGCGAAGGCCGGGCCTTCGGAGCTACCGGCCCCGGAGGCGGGATTGATTCGAAGGCCACGCCGGATTCACATCACGGACCTGATCATGGGCCTGTTCGGCCTGGTCTTGCTGGCAGCCATAGTCCGGGGCTCCTTCATGTCCCTGACATCGGGGCGCTACTCGGCCGCGGAGTGGATAGACCTGTGCATCTTCGGCTTGGCCCAGGGCTCGGTCTACGCCCTCATTGCCCTCGGATACACCCTGGTGTACGGCATTCTGCGCATGATCAACTTCGCCCATGGCGAGGTGTTCACCGCCGGAGCCTTCACGACCTACTTTCTGGCCCAGTACCTCGGCCGCTCGGGGCTGTTGGTGCGCTATCCCGTTGCGTCACTGACCCTCATGGTGTTTGTCTCAGCCCTCATCTCCATGGTCGTGGCGGTCGTCCTTGAGCGGGTTGCCTACCGGCCCCTCCGGGGTGCGCCGCGGCTGATTCCCCTCATTACCGCCATTGGCGCCTCCTTCTTCCTACAGTATACCTTCCGTGGTCTATATGGCTCCGGATACAAGTCGTATCCGGAGTTCACCGCCTTCATGGGCAAGTGGACCCTCGTCGGCGGCATCACCATCCTGAAGACCCAGGCCGTCGTCATCGTCGCGGCGGTGGTGCTCATGATGGGCTTGTACACCTTCGTGCAGCGGACCCGGACTGGCCAGGCGATGCGGGCCGTCTCGGAAAACAAAGAGGTGGCGGCCCTGATGGGCATCGACGTCGACCGCACCATCGTCATCACCTTTGCCGTCGGGGGGGCCATGGCCGGTGCGGCCGGGGTGCTCTACGCCCTTATCTTCCGCCAAGTGCAGTTCTTCATGGGCTTCGTCCCGGGGCTCAAGGCCTTCACGGCCGCGGTGCTGGGGGGCATTGGCAATGTACCCGGGGCGATGCTCGGCGGCCTTTTCTTGGGCATTTTCGAGTCGGTGGGCCCGACCCTTTTCCTGGAGGGCCTGAACATCCCGTCGCCGAACCAGCTCAAGGACGCCATTGCCTTCACCATGCTCGTGCTGGTGCTGATCTTCCGCCCCACCGGAATCCTTGGCGAGCGCCTAAGCCGGCGGGCCTGAGGCACCATGTCCCTGTTGTCGCCCTCGACCCATCCGGCGGGCAGAAGCCTGAGCCTTGCCGCCGGCGGCGCCAGGGAGGCCGTGGGCACGGGCCTCATGGCCGGCGCCGTCCTCCTGCTGGCGGCCCTGGTGGGCATGATCGAGGCCTTCAGCGATGAGTTCATAGTCAACGAGGTCGTGACCGTGGGCCAGGCCATGTGGCTCGGGGGAATCGTGGCCGCCGGCTACTTGACTGGCCGCCGCCACCGGGGGGTCGACGCCGCCGTGCTGGGCGCCATAACCGGGTCATCGGCGGCGGCCGTTCTGGCCACCCTGGTCGTCTCGGGCAGCGTGATAAACCTGCGGGGAATGTTCATCAACGCCACCCCCGGTCTCTACGCCCTGCTGACCTTC
>CAZXNP010000022.1:0-11883 GCA_964642035.1 uncultured Anaerolineales bacterium
GGTCTGGCACAACACACTGCGCAGCCGCGCGCCACGACGCCCCGCCCCCGCACCACACACGCGCGCCCGGCCCCCGCGGCGGAGCCCGCCCCCCCCCCCCCCGCCGCTCCGGGGGTCTCAGTGGCCTCCACGGTCGGCTCCCCCGTGGCCTGGGAAGTCGGCTCCTCCGTGGCCTCCACAGTGGGCTCCTCGGTGCCCTCGTCGGTCGGCTCCCCCGTGACCTCGACGGTCGGCTCCTCCGTGGCGGCCCGGGCCGTGGGCTCCCGGGTGCTCGGCGAGCGGACGTCTTCCCTGTTCAGGTTGACAGGCAGGAAAGCCGGCATGACCGTCGGCGTGGCGGTGGCCGTCGGCGTGTCGGTAATGGCCGGCGTATTGGAGGCCGTGGGAGTGAGCGACGGTGTCGGCGTTGTGGATGGCGTGGGCGTCAACGATGGCGTCGGCGTCAAGGATGCCGTCGGTGACGGGGTGACTCCTCCAGTCCAGGCTAGCTCCAGCAGCGGCGGCTCGTGGAGTGGGTAGTGGCCCACCTCCCGGGAGCGCACGATACAGGTCCGGTCCTGGCCCTCGAAATCGGGACTCACCTCGACGCCGTAGTTGGTCGCCTTACCGCCATACCACTTGTTGACAATGGGGAGAATGTCTATGTCGAAGTAGCCGCGCAATTCAGGGTCAGGCACCTCGATGAAGATGTTTGGCCCGGTGGAGTTGGGCTGGGTGTCAATGGTGGTTCTGCCCTCGATGAAGGCGCGGCTGAGCATCCTCACCTCGAGCTTGACTGGGCCGGGGTCATCGACATTGCATGGGTCCAGCTTGGACACTCGCATTATCGCACGGTTGATGGTGGCCCCCTCGCCAATGCGGTCCAGGGGGAGATCGAACTTGAGGTAGGTAAAGTAGTCGCCCTCGTTCTTCTGCCCCAGGATGAGCATGTTCAAATGGCCCTGGGGCTCGTCGATGCCGATGGCAATGAACGTGTCACTCGACGCCTCGACGCGGGCCGAACCGTCTCTGGGTGACGCCGACACTGACGCCGGCCCTCGTGACGCGAAGCTGGTCGACAGAACCCCTGCCGACACCACGACCGTGAGCACGATGCCTAGTCGTCTCACCCGGCTCCTCCTTCCGACGCATCTCTTGCATGGCCCGCGGCTTCCAGGCTTGGGGCCAGATCGTACCGCGGTGCGAGGCCGGGGACAGTACTCGAGACACGGTCCAACGTCAAGTACGTCGGAAGATTTACAGGACCGTCAGGCTTGCCATCGCAGGCGAAGAAGGGTCCACAAGGCGTGGGGCCCGTCGCGCCAGGGACTGAGCTTCCGAGCGCCGCGGGGAGCGTAGCTGACCTCCACTTCAGAGATCCGGTAGCCGCCCTTCAGGAGCTTGGCCGTGATTTCCGGCTCCACGTCGAAGCGCTCGGCCCGGAGGTGGAGAGCCTCCGCCGTGGCGCGCCTCATCATCTTGTAGCACGTCTCCATGTCATGGAGATGGGCGCCAAAGAGGAGGTTGGTGACCGCCGTAAGCAGCCAATTGCCCCAACGCCTCCCCGCCGGCTGTGACGAGAGATCGCGCACGCCGTAGACGGCATCGGCGTCGCCGCTGGCGATGGGCTCGATCATCCGGGAGAAGTCCTCCGGGGAATACTCGAGGTCCGCGTCCTGGATCACGACTGCGTCGCCCGATGCCACCGCCAGGGCTGTCCGGACCGCGGCTCCCTTCCCCCGGTTGTCCGGGTGGCGAATCACGGTCAGGCCGTCGACCTGGATGGCCTCCAGGTAGCGGCGGGTCTCGTCGGTGGAGGCGTCATCGACGACAATGATCTCCTTGTCGATGTCAACGGCCGCCACCCTGCGGAGCAACTGTGACACCGACTCCGCCTCGTTGAACACCGGCACCAAGACCGAAAGCTTCACGAGCTAGGCCGCTCCCCCGCGCCATGGGCGCGAATCATGGGGAGTGTGACGGACCGTCGAGTGGCCGGCTTCAGTCCACCAGGTGGCAGGCGACCCAGTGCTCCTCCTCCAGTGTTCCCACGTTCCGCAGCTTCGGCTCGGCTTCCTCGCACACGCCGACGGCGATAGGGCACCGCGGGTGGAAGCGGCAGCCGGACGGCGGATTCAGCGGGCTGGGGACATCGCCGGGCAAGATAATGCGCTCGCGCTCGGCGTCTGGGTCGGGAAGCGGAATGGCGCTGATGAGGGCCTTGGTATATGGGTGCAACGGATTGCGGTACAGTTCCACCCGGCTCGCTACTTCAACGAGTTTGCCCAGATACATGACCCCTACTCGGTCGGAAATATGCTCGACCACGCTGAGGTTGTGGGCAATGAACAAGTACGTCAGGCCATAGTCTCGCTGCAGCTCGTTCAGCAGGTTGAGGACCTGAGACTGAATCGACACGTCGAGGGCCGACACCGGCTCGTCGCAAACGATCAGCCTTGGCTTCAGGGCCAGAGCCCTGGCGATGCCGATCCGCTGCCGTTGCCCGCCGGAGAATTCATGCGGGAAGCGTCGAGCATGGGCTGGCTGCAGCCCCACCTCCCGCAGCACTTCCTGGAGCCGGTCCTCCCCTTCGGAGCCCTTCACTCCATGGATCTCCAGGCCCTCGGCAATGCTGCGGCCGATGGGCATCCGCGGGTCCAAGCTAGAGAACGGATCCTGGAAGATGATCTGCATGTTCCGCCGGAGGCGCTTCATCTCCCGGCGATCGGCCTCGAAGACCTCGTGGCCGGCGAACACGACCCGGCCTTCCGTCGGCTCAATGAGGCGCAAGATGGTCCGGCCGACCGTCGTCTTCCCGCAGCCCGACTCGCCGACCAAGCCGAAGGTCTCCCCCTCCTTGATCTGGAAGCTGACGTCGTCCACCGCCTGGACCCAACCGGCGACGCGTTGCAGCACGCCGCTGCGTACCGGGAAGTACTTCTTCAGGCCTTGGACATCGAGGAGCACGCCGTTGCCGGCGCCCCCGCCCACCTCGGCAGACGTCTCAGGAGCAGCCGCCCCGATCTTGGAATCAATCACTGAGCAACCCCTCGGTGGAGCCTGGTCCGGTCCAATGGCCAGTGGCGGCCTGCTTCGCCCGGCCCGTGGCCAAAGGAGCCTCGAATCCTGACGGTGGGTGATCATGATACAGCCAGCAGCGCACGAGGTGCCCCTCCTCGACGGGCAGCAGCTCGGGTTCGAGGTCGCCGCAGATAGTGAGCCCGTGCTCGACCCGCGCCCGACACCGGCCAGCGAAACGGCAGCCTGGGGGCAAGTCGATCAAGCTGGGCACCGTGCCAGGGATGACGTCGAGCTCGTTCTTGATCACCCCGAGCACCGGGATGGACCTGATCAGCCCCTGGGTGTAGGGCATTCGCGGATTCTTGTAGATGGCCCGCACGTCGCTCGACTCCACGATCCGGCCGGCGTACATCACCGCCACCCGCTCCGCCATTTCGGCCACCACGCCGAGATCGTGGGTAATGAAGATGATGCCCGCGTTGGTGCGGCTGCGGAGGTCCCGCATCAAGTCGAGGATCTGGGCCTGAATCGTCACATCGAGGGCAGTCGTTGGCTCGTCGGCGATGAGTAGCTCCGGATTGGTCGCCAGCGCCATGGCGATCATGACTCGCTGCGCCTGACCACCTGAGATCTCGTGGGGATATGACTCCGCCCGGCGCCCGGGATCCGGGATGCCCACCATCCGCAGCATCTCAACCGCCCGATCCCACGCCTCTCCCTTCGACACGCCGCCATGAATCTGATACACCTCGGCGATCTGATCGCCGATCCTGAAGACAGGGTTCAGGCTTGAAAGGGGCTGCTGGAAGATCATCGACATGCGGTTGCCGCGCATGTCTTGCATCTCCCGCTCCGACAGGCTCCTCAAGTCGCGCCCATCGAAGATGATCTCGCCTTCGACGATCTCACCAGGATCCCCAATGAGGCGCATCACCGACAACATCGTGACGCTCTTGCCGCAGCCCGATTCGCCGACCAGGCCCAGGGTCTCGCCACGGTAGACGGTGAGATCCAATCCGTCCACAGCCTTGACGGTTCCGTCCTCCGTGAAGAAATACGTCTTCAGGCCCTTGATCTCCAAGAGCACGTCAGCTGAGGCGCCGTTCTTCGTAGACTCCAAGGCTCACCATCCTCCAGAGCAGGGGCTCACGAGTGCCGTCCTCCCATCGTGGCCGGCTGGCATCACATCTGCAACCGCGGATCCAGGGCGTCGCGCAGGGCGTCGCCGACGAAATTGAAGGACAGGCTCGTCAGGAAAATGGCCATGCCCGGATAGAACACCTCCAGCGGATCGTCAAACATCTTCCCCTGGGTGTTCTGCAGCATGTTTCCCCAGCTCGGATCCGGTGGCTGCACTCCGAAGCCCAGATACGACAAGGCCGCCTCGAGGACCACGACTCCCCCCACCCCTAGGGTGGCGGCCACGATGACCGGCGCCAGGGAGTTCGGCACCATGTGCCGCGCGATGATGCGCCAGTCCGACGCTCCCAAGGCCCGGGACGCCTCGCAGAACTCCTGATTCTTGAGGGACAGGACCATACCTCGCACGAGGCGTGACGTGCCCATCCAGCCAAAGATCACCAGCACGATGGTCAGCACCATGATCGAGCCGCCAAAGGGCAGGGAAGACGGAGGGATCAGGACATAGACCACCACCAGCAGCGGAAGCAGGGGCAGCGTTAGCAGGAAATCCACCGTCCGCATCGCCAGGCTATCCACCCACCCGCCGAAGTAGCCGCTGATGCCCCCGATGACGGTGCCAAAGGTCTGGCTCAAGACGGTAACGACGATGGCCAAGGCCATGCTCACGCGACCGGCCTGCATGAGCCGCGTGAGGTAGTCGCGGCCGCTCTTGTCGGTGCCGAGGACATGGAAGCCATTCGGGCAACGCGAAAATGGTCCAAGATCCCCGCAAGGACCGTAGAGGTCCCCCGTCGGTATGGTAGTCGCATCGTAGGGCGTCAGGACTGGCCCCACAAAAGAAGCCCCGATCAGGACGACCACGATCACAAAGCCGACCACCGCAAGGCGATGGCGACGGAACCGACGCCACACTACTGCAAGCTGCGACTCCTCCACAGCGTGGGGAAGAGTCTCGCCCTCAAACAGCAGTTTTGACGTGCCCATGCGCCAGTTCCCTAGTATCGAATCCGCGGATCAACCACGGTGTAGAGGACATCGCTTGCCAGGGTTGCCGTGACAACCAGCGCGGCGGTGATCAGAAGGAAAGCCTCCACAACCGGCCAATCGAAGGCCCGGAGATGGTTGATGTACAGGAGCCCCATTCCCGGATACGCGAAAACGGTCTCGGTGAGCACTGCGCCGCTGAAGATGGCGGGAATCTCGAAGGTGACTATGGTGACGAGGGGAATGAGGGCGTTTCTCAGCGCGTGTTTAGCAACCACCGCGCGGAAATTCAGGCCCTTGGCCCGGGCCGTTCGAACGTAGTCCTGGCGCAGCACTTCGAGCATACTCGAGCGCACATAGCGGGTCCAGCCCGCCATGTGTAGCAGGCTCAACACTATCGTGGGCATAATGAGGTGGACGGCCCGATCGCTGAAGCTCTTCGGGGAAGCGTGGAGAATGCCCAGGACGCTGCCCGGACGAGGTGGCCGAAAGCTGTGCACGCCGCCGGAGGGCAGGTATGGCAGCCCCCACTCCTGGAACTTCCCCGCCAGAATGATGATGAGCATGAGACCAAACCAGAAAGCGGGAATGGCGATGCCCATGAAGGTGAAGAAAGTGAACAGATAGTCGAGGCGCGAGTACTGGTGTACGGCGGAATAGACACCAATGGGCACCGCCACCAGGATTGCCAGTATGGCGGCCCCGGTCATGAGGCGAATCGTGTTGGGCAATCTCTCCTTCATTACCTCGCTCACCACCCGCCGACTCTTCCACGACCGGCCGAAGTCGCCTCGGATGACCCCCCTGGACTGCCCTTCCCAGTCGGCATTGAGGCGGCCGAGCCAATCGTCCCCCGTCAGCCACGCCACGTACCTGATCTGAAGGGGCTTGTCCAGGCCCAGGACGTGCTCCATCTTGGCGATATCTTCCTGGCTGAATCGCGCCTTGGTGTCCGCCACCCTCTTCAGCCCCGACAGGGGACCCCCGGGAGCCATATTCAAGAGAGCGTAGATGGCCAAGGACGAGACAAGCAACACGACGACCATCTGAAACATCCGTCGGATCAGGTATGCCGTCATGCTCGCCTCTCCATGTCAGTCCGGCACCGTTGCCGAGGGCGCCCCGGCACCGATGCCGTCAATCGGGTGCGGTGTGCGATCTTCCGCGGCCACCAGGCAACCAGTCCGCCGTCCCCGGGCGTGCCACTGGGCCGCCAGGCCGACAGTCTCCAGGGAGGCTGCCGGCCTGGCGCCGGGCCGAGACTAGTGGAAGACCCTGGCCGAGGGAGCGCGGCCTACTGGCCGCTGAAGCCCCAGGTCTCGATGTTCCAGGTCTCGCTGTTTACTGTCGGGTTTGGACTGAAGTTGACGACCGACGGCCCGGTGGCCATGACCTTCACCCGCGCGAACAGAGGCATGACCGGCAAGTTCTCCATGAACATGTTCTGGGCCTTGAAGTACATGGGCAGCGAGTCGTCCCGCTTCAGGGTAGTTGACGCCTGCTTCCCGGCCTTGTCGTACTCCGGGTCGCACCAACCGGTCTCGTTCTGACCGGCCCAGCTGTTCTCCTCGGACGGGATCTCCGTGCAGTAGTACAGACCCACAGGCGGCTGCACGCCGGTCAGCCAGGCGAACTCACCTAGGTCGAACTTGCGCCCAAACAGCGGCCCCTCAGGACCATCGGCGAAGTACACGTTGGCCGGCATATAGTCCAGGGTGACTCCCACCCCGATGTCCTTCATGTTCTGCTGGAACAGCAGGGTGGTCTGCTCGCGCATGGCGTTGCCGGCGGTCGTGTTGAGCTTGAATTCCAGGGGCGTGCCCGCCGGTATGACCTGGTCCTTCGTGTTCCCTTCCACGTCGGTTGTGATGGTGCAGGAGATGTCCTCGGCCGCCTCCAGCATCCCGTCGTCGTTACTGTCGGTGAAGCCCAGGTCCTCGAGCATGGTCTTGGCAGTCTCGGGCTCGTACGGGTACGTGATTAGCTGATCGCTGGGCGGGAAGGCCCAGTGCTCCTCTGGCACGTAGGTGTGCTGCACCCGGGTCTTGCCCTTCTGGATCTGGCTCACCATCTGCCCGCGGTCGGTGCCGTAGGCCATGGCCTGGCGAATCTCCTTGCAGGCCCCGATCGGGTCCCGGCCATCCACCGGGTCGAGGTCGAAGTCGATGTGCTCCCAAACGGTGCCCGTGATGTAGTAGGGCGTGAGCTCGCCCTTGGCTTGGGCCTCGTCGAGGGCATCAGCCTGGTTAATGTCGAGGCCGTCCTGGGTGGCCACATCAACATCCCCTGTCTTCACCGCCGCCAAGAGGGAGTTGCTGTCCTGGATGAAGCGATAGATGACGGAGTCGAGCTTTGGCAGCCCCTCCTCGGCCCGCCAGTAGTTCTCGTTGCTCACCAGGGTGATGTGGTCGCCCGACTCCCACTCCTCTATCTGGAATGGCCCGAAGCTCCATGGCTTCTGGGAGAACTCCTCGTCCTCGATGATGTCGCCGGCCGCCATGTCCGCCATCAGGGTGGTGCCGTCCGCGGCGGGCTGGTGCCTTGGCAAGGGCGTGTAGAAGTTGGTGAAGTACGTCTGGTCGGTGAAGCCGGGCAAGCTCACCCACGTCACCTCGCGATCGCCGGTGGCCTCGTAGCTGGCCGTCCGGTCGCACGTGAACTTACTGGATGGCGTGTCCGGATCACACGCCAACGACTGGCTGAATACGGAGTCCTCAGCCGTAACGGGGGTGCCGTCCTGCCACGTCACGCCCTCGCGAATGTGCCACTTGACAGTGAGCTGCGGCAGATCGGGGACGGTTTCGGTGGCCGTGACGACCTCCTGGGTCTCCGGGTCGACGTACTGGCCTCCGGCTTCCACGGACACCAGGTCGAGGGTGGCGTCGCCGGTCCCATCCTCAATCTTCGGCAGCGACTCCAGAATGACGGCCTGGAAATCGTAGTCGAGGCCCTCGAAGGGTCCATCGTAGATGGAGTTCTGTACGTGGCTCCCAGCGAGCATCGAGCCGCCATAGATGTAGAGGGTGTCGGGCTCCTGCCCCTGGCCGATCACCAGGGTACCGCCGGCGGGCACATCCTCGTACTGGAACACAGGCCCCTCCGGCGCGCCCGACGTGGTCTCCTCGGCGGTGGTCTCCTCCGCGGCTCCCCCCTCGTCAGTCGTGGTCTCTCCCGAGGTGCCCTCATCCGTCGTTGTCGTGTCACTTGCCTGGCAGGCGAGGGGCACAGACAGCAGCATCGCCAGGATGCTGAGGGTAATGAGACGTCTCATTCGGTCTTCTCCTCCGAACTGATCGGGGGCCGGCAGCGACGCGAGATACAGGACGCGCAGTCCTGCGGTGGCAGGCGACGCACCCATGCCGCCCGTGGTCCCGGTCGACCGCTGCCAGAAATCCCCCGAACGGGCGCTGGGTGCCAGAGGCACCCGAGCGTCGGGATTGTAGACGACGCCGGAAAGCAGTGTCAACCGCACCGGCGCGCCTGATCTCCCCTCAAACGTCCAACGCCGCCGGCGGGGTCAACGGGTGCCGGCGTCCAGCCATACCGCCCCCAGCCGCGGAACCACCACGGGGGGCACTGTGAAGCCCTTGACCCGCCGGTTAACTAGCCACGCCGCCCGGCTCGTGTACAGAGGGACCCACGGGCTCGCCTCGAGGATGAGGGCTTCGGCCTGGCGGTACAGGGCCAGGCGCTTGTCGGGGTCGTCCTCAGTCCGCGCCGCCTCGAGGAGAGCGTCCACGTCGGCATCTGCGTAGCCTGTGTAATTGAGGGGCGCCCGGCTGTGAAAGAGCACGTCGAGGAAGTCTTGGGGATCCGGGTAGTCTGCCGACCAGCCAAGCACCCACATCTGGTACTTGCCGCCGGCCAACTCCTTCTGGAAGAGTGGCCACGGTGCCTGCTCCAGGATGACCCGGAGGCCGAGGGTCTCGGAAATGGCGTCAGCCACCGCCGACACAACGGGGTCAGCGCCCCCCACCCCTGGAGTAGTGAGGGTGATCGCCGCAGTATTTCCGGCGAGGCTGGAGGACGCCAGGGCCTTCCGGGCGGCGGCCGGGTCGGGACGCAGCACCGCGTTCGATGGGTCATGCCCCGGCATGGCCGGCGGGAGAATCGTGGCGAGGGGGCGAGCGGCCCCCCGGAGCACTACCCGGGCGATCCGGTCTCGGTCAATGGCCAGATGGATAGCCCGACGCACTTGGGGGTCATCGAAGGGCGCCCGGCGCGTGTTGAAGGCCAGGTAAGTCAGCCCGAGGCCTCCCGGGCCCTCAACGAGCTCGCGGCTTAGGGGGTTCAGGGGGTCCCGCGCCCTCTCCAGATCCCCGACCCCAATGGGAGTGGCGTCGAGCTCCCCGTTCTCGTACCGAGTCTCTGTCACGGTGGGCCGAAGGTCGAACACCACCCTGTCCAAGTGCGGCGGCTTGCCGTAGTAGTCATCGTTTCGGGCCAACACCAGTTTCTCGTCCGGCTCATACACATCGAGGCGGAAGGGTCCCGTGGCGTTTGGCCGCGCCGTCCAGCCGGGCATTGACACCTGCCGTCGGTCCACCACGAAGGAAGTCGGGTACGTGAGCTTGGCGAGGAAGTAGGCCTTCGGGGCATCGATGGTGAGCACCACAGCGTGCTCGCCGGCAACCTGAACCCCCTCCACTCGAGGGGACTTGCCGGCCAACTTAGCTGTGCAGCCCACGATATCGCCCAGATAGGTCTCCGCCACCGGCGACGCCGTGGCGGGGTCGCAGGCGCGCTCGACGGAGAACGCGACGTCGGCGGCCGTCACGGGCCGGCCGTCGTGGAACCGGGCGTTGGCGCGGAGGGTGAAGGTGTACGTGCGGCCGTCGCCGGAATGGCTCCACTGGGTGGCCAAGTCTGGCACGATGGCTAGATCGCCCCTGAGGGACACGAGGCCGGAGTAGATTTCGTAGATGTACTGGGCGGCGCTCACGTCCCGGGCCAGGGCCGGATCGAGGGTCGACGGATCACGCCCCGGCAGGCGCAGGGTTCCGCCGCGCCGGGGCGCCGGCGACGGGGCTCCTGTGGGCGTCGAAGGCGGAAGCGCGGTGGCGCCAGAGGACGTCGACGCCGGCCGAGGGCCGGGCTTGGGGCCGGCGAGGCCAGCGCAAGCGACGACGGCGACGAGGAGGGGCGTCAGCAGAATCGCCCTGGTCCGGGGCGGGCTCAGTGCTAGAGTCCTACTGCCCCTCGAGCTGAGCCAGAGGACTGACGGCGCCGCCAAGGGATACCGGGACGCTGTCAATCCAGGCACCTCGATTGAAAGCCTCTCGGGGCACGCGCCCCCGCCGGGCCGGGCCGCGTCTCTGGGTGGATTGCGCAGGTGACGGGTTCCAAGGACCCTCGGCGGCCCGCAGCGCCAGGTCGCGCTCGATAGCAGTTAGGTCGCCGCCCTCGGCCAGCCAGACGGCCGAAGCGCCGGCCGTACCTCCAGCCCCAGGTCCGGAGCCTAGGCCGGCGAGGGCAACGCCCAGCAACAGCACCACGCTGAGCATGGTTGCCAAGTGAAATGAGACGCGCCCGCGGTGCTGACCCTCCCCAGGCTCCAGCTCGGCGGCGATCCGATCCCAAACTCGCCGCGACGGCTCAGCGTCCCGCCATGGGCCGAACCCGGCCCGGAGGGTGGAGCCGAGGCGGTCGTCACGCCACCGGTGGCTGGACGGACACATAGCGACCCATTCCCGCACCGACGAGGCGCGAATCGGAGGCCAGGCTGATTCGCAGCTTGGCCCGGGCGTAGTAGAGGCGCGACTTCACGGTGCCCTCTGGCACGTTGAGCAGCCCAGAGATCTCCACCAAGTCCATGTCGTGCAAGTAGAAGAGGATGACCACGATGCGCTGCTTGAAGGGCAATCGGGCGACGGCGCCGGCCACAACCTCTTCCAGCTCCCGGCACTCGGCCTGGCGCTCCGGGGACGACGCCGCGGAGGTGGTGAGCTTGTCGACGAGGCCGTCGAGGCCCGTTGCGGAACGACTGCGCCGAACCACCCAGTCGTAGGCCAAGTTGATGACTATGCGATGAAGCCACGGGCCGAGGCTCGCCCCGGGCTCGAGGCTAACGCGGTCCAGGTGCCGAATGGCCCGCAGAAAGGCATCGTGCAGTAGCTCTTCGGCCGCCCCCCGCTCCCGAGTTACGGCCAGCGCCGTACGGAACAGCTGCCCCTTGTGGCGCAGATAGAGGGCCTCGAGGGCCTGGCCGTCTCCGCCCCGGGCCGAGGCCACGAGCTCGCTGTCGTGGGCGGCCGCCCTCTGGTCCACCGACCATCCTTCACCGCCAGACGCGGATCGTGGGCTCAATTTCTAGCTCCTGGCGCCAGCCCGCTCTCAAGCGGCTATTGCGGGGCCTCGGTTCTCGCGGAAGGGCGGAGCCGGCGGGGGAAACGACGGCCCAGGCCACCGCGGGGCGCCCCAGTGTAGTGTCAGAAGCCACCGCGTCCAAGACGATCGGCCCGGCGGCCATCAAGGGGCGGCCCGATGATCCTACCCACCACGGCGGCTGTGGGTTCAACGTCCCGGGGCGGCCCATCTATAATCGGCCCTCCTTGAGCTTCCCCAGAAGGAGGCGTCGCCATGATCCGTCTTGCAGCGCCAGCCATCGCATTCGCCCTGGTAGCAGGCGCCGGCGCTCCCCGGGCGGGCGCCGCCGCAGGGGGCCCCGGCAACCGCCTCGTGAACCCGGCCCTCGACGGCGGCCCCCACCAAACCGAGGGGGAGGGGCACAGCCCTGCGTCGGCGGGGGGGGGTGGG
>CAZXNP010000023.1:0-11679 GCA_964642035.1 uncultured Anaerolineales bacterium
GCACGTCCGCGTGGTGTAGCGGAGACCCCCGGACGCACCGCCAAGCCTGACGCGCTGCGGGCACCGGCGAGCCTCGCCGCGGGGTAGGTGGCCGGAGAAAGGCGCCCCACCAGCCGGGCCGGGCGCCGCGTGGCGTCGGACAAGACAAGGTCCTCGGCGCCGCGGGATTGCCGGGCCCGGACAGCTCCGGGTGCAGTGATCTGTGCGCTACGGTTGGCTGCGGGGTGCCCCGCCGGTCGGCAGCTGGGGCACGTATGCCACCTGGCAGTGATTGAGAGCCAACTCGTCGAAGACCTCCCCCGTGGGATCCACGGCCTTCAAGGCGAGACGACAGCCCTCGACATCGACTACCACGGCATGGTGCCGCGACGCGAAGGCGGCGGTCCACGGCTCCACGGTCCGGCGGCGGTACAGCCGGGCTCCGCCACCGCCGGAGACGACATAGATCACCCCTGGTCCGCCACCGGCGCCTGCGCCTTGGGGGGTGCTGCGCTCGTACAGGTGCTCATGGCCGCTGAAGGCCATGGCCACCCCGTTGGCGGCCAGGACCGGGGCCAGCTGCCGGCGTAGCCGGGACACGTAGCGGTCATCGGAGTGGGGCCCGGACGAGTAGACGGGATGATGGAAAGACGCGAAGCGCCATACTGCCTTAGTGGCGGCCAGGTCGCGGGCGAGCCAGGCGCCCATGGGGCTGGCCGGGTCCGCCGACTGGTTGGAGTCCAGGACGGTGAAGTGGGCGCTGCCGTAGTCGAAGGAGTAGTACCGTTCCGTGCGGGCCGGGTTATTGGCCGGCAGGACAAAGGCGTCCAGATACGGCGCCCCGTTGCCGGTCCGATAGTCATGGTTGCCCATGGTGGGGTAGAAGGGCACTCGGGCCAGGGTGGCCCGGTAGGGCTGGAAGAACATGGGATCGTAGCCTTCGGCTTCGCCGTTCTGATACACCACATCCCCAGTGTGCAGGATCAGGTCAGGCTGCTGGCGGTCTATTAGGCCGGCCACCGCCGCCTGTTCGGGGGAGCCGGTCCCGCTGTCGCCGATCACGACGAAGCGAAAGCCTGGAACGTCGGGCCCCGGGTTGGTCCGGAAAGTGCCGGCCGCCAGCAGGCCGGACCGCCCCACCTCCATCAGCTCGTAGCCGTATTCGGTGCCGGATTGCAGACCGGTGACGGTGACCACCTGGCTAGCTTCAGCCGTCGTGGTCATGGCGCCGGTGAGGAGCCCGTCCGCCGGGCCCCAGCGCAACACCACGGCGGCGGGCCGATCGAGGCGCCAGAGCAATGGGAGCGACGTACCGGTTGGGGCCCCCAGGTATGGCCCGCGGGCCAGGGCCGCCGGCGGGCGCGCCGGCGTCGGCATCGCCCTTGGGCGACGGAGCACGAAGGTCGGGGGCGGAGTGGCTGCCTCCGGCGCGAAGGTCGACGCTGCCTCGCCGGCGGCGAGGTTGCCGGTGCCCCCCCGAGACCCGGTGCCGGGTCCCGGGAGCACCTTTCCCGCGCGCCCCCTGGCCGCGCCCAGAACCGTGGCCACCACGGCGATAGAGGCCAGGGCCGCGGCCCCGGCGCCCCGGGGCGATCTCAGCAGGCGGGGGACACCCATGAACTAAGGTTACCAGCATGGGGCCGGGCGGTTGACCTTGGGCCGGGTGCTTCCTACGATGGCCTCGATCGCCACTTCCGGAGGCTACTCGCCATGTGCCCGGCCCCCAAGGGCGCAACTTCGGCACCGCCTTCCGGGTTGTAGAAGACGGCATTCGCCCATTGCCCGGAACTGCAGCGCTTCCGGGCAGCGACGGAGGAGGTTTCACCCCGTGTTTCTTCCATTGGCCCAGCTAGATACAGCCGAGCTCGTCCGGCAGGTCACGGACACTCTCCGCGGCTTTCTGCCCGACTTCCTGGTGGCCGTCGGGATCCTGCTTGTCGGCTGGCTGATCGCCATCGTGCTGGCCGCCATCGTCCGGCGGCTGGTGATCGAGGTGGCCCGTACCCAGCGCTTCGCGGGCATCACCATCGAGGAGGGCAGCGACCGCGAGAAGGCCGCCGCTCAACTCGCCCGCGCCACCTTCTGGATTGCGATGTTCTTCGCCCTGGTGTTTGCCCTGCAAGCGCTGCATCTGCCCGCCCTGAGCACGCCCATCGCGGCCCTCCTCGAGAGCGTGTTCGGCTTCCTGCCCCGGATAATTGGCGCCGTGCTGCTGCTCATCGCGGCATGGGTCATCGGCGGCATCGTGCGCTTCGCCGTGCGCCGCCTCTTCGACTACACCCACCTCGACGAGCGCCTGGCCCGGGAAGCTGCCCTCGAGAACGAGGCCAACGTGTCTCGGGCCCTGGCAAACGTAGCCTACTGGATGGTGTACCTGCTCCTGCTGCCGGCCATTCTCAAGACCCTCCAGATCGAGGGCCTCGAGCCGCTGCAGGCCGTGGTGGACCAGCTCCTGAAGGCGGTCCCGAACGCCTTTGCCGCCGCCCTGGTGCTCCTCATCGGCTGGTTCCTGGCCCGAATTGTCCGCCAGATCGTCACCAATCTCCTGGCTGCCGCTGGCATCGACGACCTGGGCACCCGGGCGGGCCTGCAGAACACCGTTGGCCGCCTGGAGCTATCCAAGTCTGTCGGCACCATCGTCTACGCCCTGGTGCTGATACCGGTGATCATCCAGGCCCTGGACGCCCTCAAGGTGGAGGCCATCTCACTGCCAGCCATCAACATGCTTGACACGATAATCGCCGCCATTCCGGGCATCCTCGGCGCCGTGTTGCTCCTGGCGGCCGCCTACGTAGTGGGCCGCGTCGTGGCCGACCTGGCCACCACCTTCCTGGCCGGCCTCGGCTTCGATGGCCTTCTGTCAAGCCTGGGATTGGGCCCGGACAAGGCTGCGTCAGAGCGCAGCCCGTCCCAGGTGGCCGGCTACCTCGTGCTGGTGGTGATAATGCTGATCGCCTCAAGCGAGGCGGCCGACCTCCTCGGGTTCCGCACCCTGTCCGATCTCCTCGGACAGGTGCTGGCCTTCTTGGGCCAGGTGGCGGTGGCGGCCGTCGTGTTCGCCGTCGGCGTGTACCTGGCCAACCTGGCGCGGCGAGTGATCCTCACCACCGGCGGCCCGGGATACAACATCGTGGCCGAAGCGACTCGAATCGTCGTCATCGTCTTTGCCGGCGCCATGGCCCTGGCCCAGATGGAGATCGCCGACCAGATCGTGACGGTCATCGTTGCCGCGGCGGCGTCGGCAATTGCCCTGGCCGGGGGCCTGGCCTTCGGCCTCGGAGGCAAGGAGGTGGCCGGCCGGCAGCTAGAGGCGTGGCATGCGGCCTTGAGTCGCCGCGGCGAAGGGGCGGGCCGGGACCACTAGCTTGGCCCCCGTGGCACCTGAACGCCGTGGGCGAGGGGCGGCCCTGGGCCTGTCCCTCGCCACGGCAGCCGCCCTCATGGCAGGCGCCCCCGGCACGGCGCGGGCTGGCGCCGCCGACCACGTGCCGGAGGCGGCAGACTATCGCCTCGTGTACCGCCTCGATGTCCCCACCGGGGCGGCCTTCAACACCCAGCCGCCCAGGTACGCCGTCGACAGGGGGGCATCGGTAACGGAGAGCTTCGACCGGATCGCATATTACCTGGAGCTCCAACGGCCCGGGGAGCCCCTCCGGTGGATGTATGTGTCGATGGCCGCCTTCACCGACGGGGCGGGCCTCATTGGGGTGCCCCATGCCGCCTCGCGGGCCTTCTTCCAGCGCCGGGTGCGGGACCTGAACGTGTACACCAATGCCCGACGCATCGTGTCGGGCACCCACCTCTCCGGCGGCAATATCGAGTTCTGGTCGACCAACTACGCCCCGGCCAACTCGGCGGACGTCCCCGGTGCCGAGGACACGGTGTACGACACCGGGGACCAGCCGGTGGCCACCGGAGACTACGGCTCCATGCAGGTGCACCTTTTCGGAGCCGGGGAGACCCTCTTTGCCTACAACCGCTGGGGCGCCAGCGGTGGGTCGCCAAGCGACCTAGGCATCGGCAACAACACCGTGGCGGCCCCGGACGGCGTGGTACACCCGGACTGGACCTTCCGCAGCAATGCCGCGGTGTACACCACCAAGCGCTTGGAGGTCCTGGTGCGTCCGGGGCCGACCCCGGTGGAACTGATGCTGACGTCGCCGGGCCGCCGCAGCGTGGCCCAGCGGGGCGCCGATGGCGGAGCCACCGTGGCCGTGGAGGGTTCCCTCACCGGCGCGGCCGAGGGCGCCGAAGTCCGGGCGGTGCCGGTGCCAGGCCACTCTGGCCAGGCGACGGCCTGGCAGCCCTTGGCGGTGGAGGGGACCAGGGTCCAGGGCACCTTGCGGGTGACGGCGGGCTGGTACCGCCTGGAGGCCCGAGGCCTCCGGGACGGGAAGGTCGTGGCCACCTCCCAGGTGGAGCCTTTTGGCGTCGGGGAGGTCTTCGTTACCGCCGGCCAGAGCAACTCGGCCAACCACGGCTCTCCCCGCCTCAGCCCCGCGGATGACCGGGTGTCGGCCCGGGGGCCTTCGGGCTGGCGCCACGCCGACGACCCCCAACCCATCGCCACGGGGAGCGGCGGCTCGCCGTGGCCCCCGTTGGGCGACATGATCGCCGCCCAGCACGATGTGCCGGTTGGCTTCGTATCCGTGGGCTGGGGCGGCACCCGGGTGGACCAATGGCTGCCGGGGGGCACCCTTTACCCGCGCCTGAAGGATGCCCTGGCCGGCCTGGGGCCTGGGGGTGCCCGGGCGGTCTTGTGGCACCAGGGGGAGTCGGACGCCGCGGCCCACACCACCGGCGGCGACTACGCCGCCCGGCTGCGGGCGGTGGTGGCCGCCTCCCGGGCCGACGCCGGCTACGACGTGGCCTGGGGCGTGGCCCGAGCGGCCTACCTACCCGGGGGCAGCCGAGATGCAGAGGCCGTGGTGCGGGCGGCTCAGCAAAGGGTGATCGACGACGACCCGCTGGTGTTCGCCGGGCCCAACACCGACGAGCTAGGGCCAGAGTACCGCCACGACGGCGTGCACTTCAATGAGGAAGGCCTCCGGGCCCACGCCCGGGGCTGGGCGGAGGCGATAGAGGTCCTCGACCTGCCGGCGCCGGCGCCGACTCTCACCCCTGAGCCAGAGGTCCCAACCCTGTGGTTGCCGCGAGCCCTGGACTCCTGGCCTCCGTCGCAGGCAGCCCCGTGAGCCCCGGCGGCACCTTGTCCGCCACCGGGTTCCGGGGCGCCAGCACCGCCATCCTGGCCGGCTGGCTTGCCAGTCTCGGCTTCGACATGTTCCTCCACGCCGGGCTCCTGGCGGGCCTGTATGCCAGGGGTGGGCCATTCCTGCTGCCCGCCGCCGACGCCTTCGCCCGCATACCCCTGGGCTACGCCGCCTTCCTCATCTTCACCGCCGCCCTGTACTGGCTGCTCCTTCGCTTGGGAGTCGCGGACGGCCCGGGGGGGATGCGTCTCGGACTCGGGGTCGGCGTAGTGGTTTGGGGCGTCCACGCCCTGGGTCTCTACTCCATCAGCACCGTCCCGGGGGATCTCGTCCTCGGGTGGGCCGTGGGTCAACCCCTGGAGCTGGCCCTGGCCGGCTACCTGATGGGCCGGTCCCTGGGGGGCATGCCGCCGCGCCGTCTCGTGGCCGTGGCCCTCGCCGTCGGCCTCGTCTTCGCCCTGGCGGCGGTGGTCCTCCAGTCGGCTGGGCTGGCGCCGCCCATGGCCGGGCCGTAAGCGGCCAGCGGCGACCTACGAATAGACGCCGCGATAGGGCCCCGGCAGCAACCCGGCCAGGGCCTTCATGATCATGACCGTGTAGCCTTCCAGGGCCTCGCCCTTGGCCCGATTTGGCGTGCCGGGCAGGGCGAAGGGTTGCCCAATGCTCACCCGAATTCTCGGTCGCGTGGCGTGGCGGTACGCGGCCCCGGCGCACTCCTGGCCCCAGGCCGCCACCGGCACCACCGGGACCCCCGTGCGGCTGGCCAGGTACGCCGCCCCCGGCTGGGCCGTTTCGAGGGCCCGACTGGGGCTCCGGCGGCCTTCCGGGGCAATCAGCAGCACCCCCCCGGCCCGCAACCAGCCCAGGGCTCGGGCCACCGACCGGTGATCGAACCGGTCTTCGTCCACCGGGAGGACCTCGGTGACCCGCCGCGCCAGCCGGCCTATCAGCCAGTGGTCGGCCCACTCGACGGCAGAGAAGGCAGCCACCCGATGGGGGAAGGTGGCGAACACCACGGGGACATCGAGGAAGTCGAGGTGATTGATGGCCACGATGTACGGACCCCTTGACGGGTAGTTCTCGAGGCCCGCCACGTCGTACCGAGCCAGAGACCTCAGCAGAGCTCCATCGGCCCACTGAAGAGCGCGATACAGCCCGGTAGAGAGGGTGTCAGCCGTCGGGGGAGCGGAGGACTTCGCCCCCCGGTGATCCGGCCTCATGCCTCGGCCGGGGCGAGGATCTCCACTTCCCCCCGGGTGCCGTTCACTCGAACCACCTGGCCATCCGTGAGGGCCCCCGTGGCCCCGGTAGCTCCCACAACGGCCGGAATTCCATACTCCCTAGCCACGATGGCCCCGTGGGAGAGGCTTCCGCCGGCATCGGCAACCAGGGCCACCGCCAAGGCGAAAAGAGGAGTCCATACCGGGTTCGTCAGGGGCGCGACGAGCACCTCGCCGCGGCGCAAGGTCCCGAAATCCTCTGGGCCGGTCACCACCCGCACCCGACCCTCGGCGACCCCCGGCGATGCGGGCACCCCCTTCAGCACTGCCGCGCCCGCACCCAGGGGCGCCCTCTTCTCGGCCACCGCCACGCCATCGCGGATGTCCACGGGCCAGCGCCGCTGCTTGTCCCTGTGCCACCCCCGCCGGCGCTTGGCGATCTCGGCGGCCCCCGGCAGCCCCTCGGCGAAGGAGTCGATGTCAGCCAGGGTAATACAGTACACGTCGTCGGGGCCTTCGAGGTGCCCGGCCTCCGTCCATCGGCGCCCCAGCTCCCTTAGCAGGCGCCGGATGACCGGGAAGGCGGCCGTCCAGTGGAAGTGCATGGTGTCGCGATCGGCCCCCAAGGACCCCACGGCCCCGTTGGCCCAGCGGAACACCGTCCTGTAGACCAATCGCCCCAACGGCCTCCGTCCGAGGGCGGCGTCCACCGCGGCGGCGCTTCGGCGGCGCTCCTCGGCCTTGTGAAGCTCCTTGGCCGCTGGGCTGGGCGCCTCGGCCTCGAGGTAGGCCCCCAGGTACTGCACCACGGGAGTGGGATCTTCGCCCCAGGTAGGATAGGCCACGTCCATGCGGACCTCCCGGTGGCCAAAGCGAGCCAGGAAGTCGTCGAAGGCGGACCGAAACTCGCCCGCCCCGGGGATGGATTCGAGTCGCCGGGCCACATCGGCCGCCGGGGCATCGGTAATGGCCCTGGCAACCTCCGGGTTCTCCCGGGCCTCCTCCGCCAAACGCCACAGGGCCTTGTTTGTCTCCATCGTCACGTTGCCTGTGACCCCCGACATGAGGGCGCCGGTAAGGGCCTCGGCGTCCGGCAGCCCGCTGCGGGCTACCATGGCCCCGAGGATCCGCTCGACGAAGCCCAGGGCCACGATCAGCAGGAAGTCGTGGGCCACCAGGGGCCTCACCACGTCGATGCCCAAGTGCCGAACCGCCACGATAATCTCGAGGTCGTCCATGGCCCTGGGGTCGGCGGCGGCGGCCTTGTCGACGCGCCGGTAGAACTCGGCGATAACCTGTGGGTACTGCCGCGGCAGGCGCCGGGCCGCTAGGGCCAGGTGAGCCGCCATTCGCATCTCGGCCCAAGACGGGCGTCCCCTGGGCCCGGAGGGCGCGGAATGGTCGGAGAAGGGGTTGGCAATCCGGGCCGCGAGACGCTCCCTCGATGCGTCGGGCAGTGGCTCCAGAGCCGCCCGCACGAAGTCGAGACTGAAGTACGGCTGGCCGTGAATGATGGCGATGGCGCGCATGGCGGGGGGCGGCCGCATGCCCATCCCGGCGAAGGTGAAGCGGAGCATGTGATCCAGGACCGGCTCGAGGATCGAACAGAAGAGAGGGCACGGCGCGTCGGGGAGGATTTCCACGAACATGCCCCGCGTCCACTGGCCCTCGGCCGCTTCCGGGGGCACATCGCCCAGGGCGGTGATGGGCCGCGACTGCAGCACGAAGGATCGCCCGCCAGCCAGGGCCCATTCCACGTCCTGGGGCGCCCCGAAATGCTCCTCGATGCGCTCACCAAGGTCTGCCAGGCGCGCTAGCTCCTCGTCGTCCAGGGTCGGCCGCCGCGCCCGCTTCGCGTCCACCGGGCGCTCCGCCACTCCGCCCCGCGGGCCGTGCACAAGCTCGACATGCTTCTGCCCGATGCGCCGCTCCACCACCCGGCCAGACTCGGGCTCGACGACGAAGGTGTCGGGCGTCACCAGCCCGGACACGATAGCCTCCCCGAGGCCGTAGCTGGCGTTGATCACCGTCTGGTCCCGGCGGCCCGTCACGGGGTGAGCGGTGAACAGAATCCCGGCAGCCTCGGGGGCCACCATCTCCTGAACCACGACCGCCGCCGCCACGGCGCGCTGGTCGAAGCCGTTCTCGCGGCGGTAGAGGACCGCCCGATCCGTCCACACCGACGCCCAGCATCGCCGCAGGGGGTCCAGGACCTCGTCTTCGCCGCAGAGATTGAGAAATGTGTCCTGCTGCCCCGCGAAACTGGCCTCGGGCAGATCCTCGGCCGTGGCGGAGGAACGAACCGCCACCTGGGCGGGGGAGGGCCCCAGACGACGATACGCATCCAGGACCGCCTCCGCCACCGCCGGGGGCACCGTCGCCCTCTGCAGGGCCCTTCGGAGTCGCGCGGCAACGGCGGCGACGGCCTCGGCTGAATCGGCTGCCTCGAGGTCGGCCAGGGCCCCCGGGGGAAGAGCCCCCGACGAGAGGGCTAGACGATACGACGCCGCCGTAACGCAAAACCCTCGGGGCACGGGGAACCCCGCCTGGGTCAGCAGCGCCAGATTGGCACCTTTTCCGCCGGCGCAGGCGATGTCGCCGGCCCTCGGGTCGTCGAACCACACTACGTAGCCTTGGTCAGCCATTGCGCCCCCAGGTATCGGTCAATGGCCACTAATCCTCATTCGAATGACTGAACCATAGCGAATGGACCAGGCCACGTCAAGGGCGCCCTCGACTACGGTGCAGAAAAAGTGTCGCAGGCGGCGACCGCGCCTCCGCGCAATCCCCGGTCGAACCATGACTGCCGCTGGGCGGAGGTGCCGTGGGTGAATGACTCCGGCACGACGTAGCCCTGGGATCGCATCTGCAGGCGATCGTCGCCGATGGCCGCCGCGGCCCGGAGACCCTCTTCCAGATCGCCCTGGTCCAAGACAAGCCGGGTCTCCTGGGCCCGGTTGGCCCACACGCCAGCCAGGCAGTCGGCCTGGAGCTCGAGGCGCACCGACAGGGCATTGGAATCCTCCGCTCCAGCTCGGCGCCGAGCGGACTCCACCTGCTGTGATATGCCCAGGAGGCCCTGAACGTGGTGACCAATCTCGTGGGCCACCACGTAGGCCTCGGCGAAGTCCCCTGGGGCTCCGAAGCGCTCTTCAAGGTCTGCGAAGAAAGACAGGTCGAGATAGACCTTTCGGTCCTGGGGGCAGTAGAAAGGTCCCACCGCCGCCTGGGCGTAGCCGCAAGCCGACCGTACCCGGCCGGTGAAGAGCACCAGTGTCGGTTCCTGGTAGTCCCGTCCGAGGTCCTCGAACACGCGGCCCCAGGTGTCCTCGGTATCGGCCAAGACCAGGGACACAAATTCGCCTAGCTGCCCGTCCTCCACGGACGCCGGACCCCGGGCTGCACCGCCGGTGTCGGCGGCCAGTTGCAGGAATACCCGGGGGTCTACGCCAAATACGAGGGCCAGGACCACGATGATCAAGAGTCCTAGGCCTCCCACACCGCGGCCCCCAGGACGGCCACCTTGACGACGGTCGTCGATATTGTCGCTGCGCCGCTCCCTACGCCATCGCATCGTCCCCTCCCTTGGCCTGGCGAATTGTGTCGCGCCTCGCGTGGGACGGCCAGCCGGGGCGGCCACGCGACGCCGCCGCGACGCTGCCGCGACGCTGCCGGGACGCTGGGCGGACGGCCGTACGGTACCTTCGACGCGCTGGTCGATGCACCGAAGCGAGGGAGGTGGGTCAGTGGACGTAGGATACATCACAGCCCAGGACGTAAGGCGGACGCTGGCTCGCATCAGGGGCGCCCGCTCCCTCACGAGCTGCCTCCTCCTCCAGATGGAGGCTGTCCGGCTCCGGACCCGGGAGGAGGGCCTGGCCATCACGGAGGGCAGCCTCGAGTGGGCCCTTATCGGCCTACTGCACGACGTGACCCTCGAGCGCCTGGCCGAACTGCGGTCGCTGAGCCGACAAGCCCGTATCGTGGAGCACGACCGCAGGCCTGAGGGCGAGGTTCACCAGCTGGTGGCGGACTTTCGCCGCGGCAGCACTGATCTGGAGGCCTGGAGCGCCTTGTACTACCGCTTCCTGTGCCCTGGCCTGCGCGTTGGGCCATGTGAACTGGCGAGTCTAGTGTGCCCAGGCCATCACGGACGTTCCGCCCAGCGCTTGTTCCAGCGGCGAGTGTCGAGGGCAGTCCGGGAGATGGCCCTCATGCTGCGCAGCCTGGAACATGATGCCGTCCGGCGGCGCCAAGACCGGGCAGTCGATGGCGCTTTCTTGTCGCATTTTCATCGCAAGCTGACCCGACAACGAGCCGCCTCCTCCTAGGCTAATTGGGATTCGTCTTCGGGTGGGCGCAGCCGGTCCACCAAACTAGGGAGGAAGGAACATGGAGAAGCTGCATTCAGGCAGGACCCGGCGGATTCTGGCCCTGGCCGTCGTTGGGGGGATTCTCGCCGGCGGGCTCTTCGCCGCGTCGGCCCCGATAGTCGCCGCCGACGACGACCACGGGAAAGGTCACCACAAGATCCGCATCGTCGATCCGGACAAGAAGGTGGAAGGCCTCACCTACGGCGAGTGGGCGGCCGAGTGGTGGACGTGGATGGTGGGCGAGGGCTTCTACCCCCTCCTGGACACCACCGGCGATCTCTGCGCCAGCGGCCAATCCGGCGAGGTCTTCTTCCTGGCCGGTTCCTGGGCGGGCGACGTGACCCGCAGCTGCACGGTGTCGGAGGAGGTCAAGCTCTTCTTCCCCGTCCAGAACAACGTGTGGCTCGGCTTCCCGGATGATCCCTACATGGGATATCCGGACTACGCCTCTCCTGGTGGTGAAGCAGTAGTCCGCGCTGGCCTTGCCGCAAGCCTGGACGCCACCTCGGGTCGGTCGGTGACCATCGACGGTGAGTCCATCGACGACCTGGACGACTACCGGGTACAGTCGCCCTTGTTCGATGCCTTCGTGCCGGGCGGCAACGCCTTCGGTCTGCCCGAGATGCTCTTGGGCCCCAATGTGGACGACGGCTGGTACATCATGCTGAAGTCGCTGCACGAAGGGGAGCATACCATCAACTTCGTCGGCGGCTGGCCTGGTCCGGACGTGACCTACAACCTCACCGTCGTCGACGACGACGATGACGGCCCGGACGACGACTGACCCCATCCGCCCACCCCGCTCCATGACCTGACCCCCTCACTGTAGGGTGCGGTGAGAAGCCACAGGCGCAGGCGCTCGGTCGACCCTCGCGGGATCACCTCGCCGGGGCC
>CAZXNP010000024.1:0-11676 GCA_964642035.1 uncultured Anaerolineales bacterium
GCCAGGTCGCCCACGTTGCTGTTTCGGTCGACCAACGGAATGACCTCGGCCTCGGCAGAGGCCTCAGTGATGATGACCCTGCGGTTGGCCGGTACGCCCGGGACGGACTGTTGCGACCCGGAAGGCCAGTAGACTTCGAGGTCGGCGGAGGCGCACGCCCCAAGGCCGAAGTGGAGGGTGGGTGGAGACTGGGATATGAAGCCCGAGCCGGCGGACACCTGGCGCAGGGACTGCAGGCCGTTGCAGCGGGCCTCCACTTGGGCGCCGACGGCGGCGGTATTCAGCCCACTGCCCCGGAGGTCGATGAGCAACGACCTCCCCTGGCCTGGAGTGTCGTTGCGATACACCTTGACGGTTGGGGCGTTGCGGTTATACACAACGAGGTCCAGGTCGCCGTCGCCGTCCAAGTCCGCGGCCGCGGAGCCCCGACTGTCGAGGTGCAGGTCCAGGCCGAGGACCCCGGCCACCTCGTCGTAGGTGCCATCGCCACGGTTCTGGAACAGCACGTTGGGCTCGCGACCGCTCCACGACTGACCCTGAGCCAGCAGGCGGAAGTGGTTGCGGTGCCCGGCATCGCGGTCCTCGTCGCTACCGCCACTCTCGGACGCCAGAACCTGGCGCCAGAACACGCTTCAGGTGTCGGCGGTGCTGTCTCCAGTGTAGAAGCCGGCGGCGACGAAGATGTCTGTGTCGCCGTCTGAGTCGTAGTCGAAGGGGGCGCTGCCCCACGACCAGAAGCCGGAGCGGACATTCGCGTCGTCGGTGACGTCGCGGAATAGGCCGTCCTCTCCCGAGCTTAGGAGAGTGTTGCCTTGGGAAAAGCGACGGTAGAGGCGCTGCTGATCTTCGGTGCCTGGAAAGTCCTTGAGGCGAGTGATCCGATTGCCAGCGAAGGATTGCATGTTGGACACATATAGATCGAGTCGGAGGTCGTTGTTGTAGTCGAGCCAGCTTGCGCCCATTCCATTGCCGAAGTCGACGGCTCCGACGGCGGTGGCCACATCGGTGAAGTGACCGCGTCCGTCATTCTGGTACAGGGCGTTGGGGCCGTAGTCGTTGGCGACGTACAGATCCATGTCGCCATCACGATCGTAGTCCGCCCAGGCGGCGGCGTAGCTCCACCGGTCGTTATCGGCGCCGAGGCCGGCGTCGGAGGTGACGTCGGTGATGCGGCCGTTGCCCTCGTTCTTGAGGAGGACGTTGGGTAGGCCATCTTGGGCGTCGACGTAGCTCTCCGGCTGGTGGTCAGCGTCGATCAGATTGTAGTTCGTGGCGTAGATGTCGAGGCGGCCGTCGCCGTCGGCATCCGCTACGGCAAGCGACTCCCACTCCCCCGGCCCTCCCAGATCGGCGGCGCCGGTGACGTCGGTGAAGAACGGCCCGTCATTGTGGAACAGGCGCAGGCCTTGGGCCTTACGCCCCACGACAAGGTCGAGGCCACCGTCCCCGTCGTAGTCGAAGAACACGGCACTGTTCGTGCCCGTGGCCAGGGCGGGCCCGCCGAGGCCGCGGCCGGCCGTCGTGTCGGCAAAATGGCCAGTGCCGTCGTTCTCATAGAGTCGTGCCGGTGCGTGAATGCGGGGGACGAATAGGTCCACGTCGCCGTCGCCGTCGAAGTCCGCCATGGCAGGGCCGCCGTCGGTGTAGATTTGGGCCCCCGTCTGATCTCGGCCGGCGGGCAGGACGGACGCCGTCACGTCGTGGAAGTAGGGGCCCGCGGCTACGGCCGTGCGACCTTCTTCGGTAGTTATGGCAGTGACGCTCCAGTCGCCGACGGATTCCTCCCCGCGCTGCAGCTCAAAGACCAGGAGGAACCGATCCTGCCGGACCCTGCCGTCGGCCAGGAGGCCCACGATCCACACCGCTTCCTTGGCTTCCAGGGCCACGTGGCCCGGAGGCGCGTCCAGGAGTTGAAGCTCCCAAGTGTGTACATCGGTGGACGCCACCGAGGCAAACTCGGCCAAGTAGGCATTCAGTGCCGCAATGAATGCGGTTGCACTGAGGTCGGCGGGCCGAAATTGCCACGACGTGAGGCGCACGCCGGAGGGAGTGCCCAGCGACGAGCCGCCGCGATCGGAGAGATCCTCACCCTGGAAGTCGGCGGAGAAGATCGTGGCGGAGTCTCGGCCGAGGGGTTCGCCGGACGCCAAGGAGTCGAGGATCACTTTCTTCACCGCCTGGGCCTCGGAGTTCAGGGTCTCCGTGGGCCAGCGGGCGTCCATGGCTGCCACGAGGGCATCCTCGTTGCCGTCGCCCGCGACGGCCGAAGCCCCGGCGCCGGTGATGGCTGGTGATGGCTCCGACTGGGCGGCCCCGGATCCGGCATCCTCCGCAATCGCCGCTCCAGCGGTGCTGCCGATCCCTGGGGTCACCTTGCCGATTGGCGACCCGGACGGCGCCCGGCCGGCGCATGCGGCCAAGGTCGTGGCCGCCACCATGATCGCCAGGGCCGCGGGGGGGATGTGCAGCGGCGGGTGGGCACCAGGCCCCGGGCGGGGGCACCCACGGCGGTTGACTTCGAGCACTTGGCAGGCGTCCTGGCTTCGTTCTTGAGTGGCGGCGCCCGTTCGGGTGCCAGCGGCCAGACGTAGGGTACCGTCAGAGGGCCGTGGATACAAGGCGGCTAAGGCGGCCGGGGATACGGCCGCCGAGGCCGGTCAGCGGGGGGCGCCTCAAAGCCTGGGGCTTCGGGGCCGATACATCAGGGCCTCAGCCACGTGGGGGGCCTCGATGCCGACGCTGGCGTCGAGGTCGGCAATCGTGCGGGCCACCTTTAGGACCCGATGATAGGCCCGGGCAGAGAGGGTCAAGCGCCGCAGGGCCGCATTCAGGAGCTGCACGGCCTCGGGGGACGGCCGGCAGGTGGCGCGGACCTGGGCCACGGTCATGGTGCCGTTGCAGGTGGCTGCGTGCCTGTGGCTGGGGGCGCTGAACACTGCCGAGTTGCCGGGGAGGCTGGGCGAGGCTGCGTCTTCGCCGAGGCGGTCGGTCTGGCGTTGGCGAGCCAGCACCACCCGGCGGCGGACGGCCTCTGAGGCCTCGCCTACAACGGAGCCGACGAGGGCGGTCGGGTCGACCCGAGGCACGGCAAGATGGAGGTCGAAGCGGTCGAGGAGGGGGCCGCTGATGCGGCGGCTGTACCGGGCAACGTCGGCCGGGGAGCACGCGCAGTCGTGTTTGTGGTCTTCGTAGTAGCCGCAGGGGCAGGGATTCCTGGCCGCCACCAAGGTGAAGGCGGCGGGAAAGGTGGCGGCTCCCGTGGCCCGGGCTAGGGTGAGGTGGCCGTCCTCGAGGGGGCCGCGGAGGACTTCAAGTGCCCGGCGGTCGAACTCCGGGAGCTCGTCGAGGAAGAGTACGCCGCGGTGGGCGAGGGAGATTTCCCCGGGCCGCGGAGGGGAGCCCCCGCCAACGAGGCCAGCAGGGGAAATGGTGTGGTGGGGCGCCCGGAAGGGCCGAGATCGGACTAGGGGCGCTCCCGTCGGAAGAGTGCCTGCCACGGAGTACACGGCGGTGACGTCTAGGGCCTCGGTGAAGGTCATCGGTGGCAGGATCGATGGCGTGCACCGGGCCAGGAGGGTCTTGCCGGCGCCCGGAGGCCCCGTCAAGAGCAGGTTGTGGCCGCCGGCGGCGGCTATCTCTAGGGCGCGTCGGGCCTGCTCCTGCCCGTAGATGTTGAGGAGGTCTGGCTGATTCGACGCCTCCGGCCTGAGGTCGAGGCTGGGGGGGCTGGGCGTCGGCAGTTGGCGATTGCCTTGAAAATGGGCGACCAGGGTGTGCAGGTCAGGCGGCGCCGCGATCATCAGCGTGGGGATGAGGGCCGCTTCAGGGCCGTTGTCCTCCGGCACCACCAGGCTTGTGAATCCTTGGCGCCGGGCGAAGTCTGCAACGGGCAGCACCCCAGCGGTGGCTCGAAAAGTGCCGTCGAGGGCGACTTCACCATAGGCGCACACCTCCCGCAGGTCCGCCTTCAGCTGCCGACTCGCCAGGAGGAGCCCGAGGGCCATGGGCATGTCGAAGGACGGGCCGGACTTTCTAACACTGGCCGGGGCTAGGTTGATGGTTACCCTGGCCATCGGGAACTTGAATCCGGCGTTCCTGAGGGCGGCGAACAGCCGGTCCTTCGCCTCCCGAACGGCGGCGCCGGGGAGGCCGACGATGGTGACATGGGGTAGGCCAGGATGGATGTCCACCTCTACGAGGATACGTTGGCCTTGGAGGCCGGCGAGGGCACAGCTCCAGACCCGGGCTAGCATGGGGCGTCGCATTGCGGTCATGGTGGTCCACGGCTGGCGACGCGACCCTCCGGGCCGGCCGCGGCGTGGACGCTGCGGCGCCTCCGCAGGGCACTGGCACCGTCGTCCAAAGGCGAGTCGGCGGCTGGGCGGCGGTTTGGCGGTGGGTACGGTCAGTCCCGGGCTTCCCTGAAGGGCCCCAGATCGGTTATACTCGCGTTGGTCCCCGCCCCCGGCTGGATCACGGATGCGAGTTGCCCCATGACCTTCACTGCCCCTTCGGTGCTCACCGCTGGGTTGAAGGCTGCGGCCCAGGAGCGCACCTGTCGGGTGCAGGGCGGTTGTCGCTTGTGCGGAGAGGTCACCGTGCATGGCGCTAAGAACGCCGCCTTGCCGCTCTTGGCTGCTACTCTGCTAACCGAGGACGCGTGCGTCGTCGACAACGTGCCGGATATCCGGGACGTTCGGACGATGATTGAGGTGTTGCGCCACCTTGGAGCCGTGGTGGAGTGGACGGCCCCCGGCCGTCTGGAGGTGGAGGCGGCCGACATTCGGTCCCGAACCACCCAGGCCCATCTGGCGTCGCGTCTGCGGGCCAGCTTTCTGGTGATGGGCCCGCTGCTGGCCCGCTTCGGCCAGGCGAGCGCACCCGAGCCCGGTGGGTGCTCCATCGGGTCGCGGCCGGTTTCCGTGGACGTCAAGGGCTTCAATGCCATGGGGGCGCAGGTTGCTGCGGTGGATGGCCGGTTCTCGGCCAGTGGGAGGCTTGGCGCAGCCCACCTGGTGTTGGACTACCCGAGCCACACGGGCACGGAGAACCTCCTGATGGCCGCTGTATTGGCCGATGGCATCACCATTATTGAGAACGCCAGCACTGAGCCTGAGGTACTAGATCTCATCTCGTTCTTGCTGTCCATGGGGGCCCGGATCGCTTGGAGCGGCCCTGCCACCCTGGCCATCCAGGGCGTGCCGCGGCTGCACGGCTCCGTCTACCGAGTCATGCCCGACCGTCTGGAGGCGGCGACTTACGCGCTGGCTGGCGCCATCACCAAAGGAGATGTCACGGTGGACAGGGTCGTGCCGGCACACCTTCGGGCCTTCAGTTCAAAGCTGCGGGAGGCGGGCGCCATGGTCGAGGAGCACGATTCGGCCATGCGAGTCCGGGTGGCGGGTCCCCTTACGGCAATCTCAGTGCAGACGTATCGTTACCCGGGCTTCCCGACCGACTTGCAGCAACCCATGGGGGCGCTGATGACCCAAGCGGTCGGGGAGAGCACCCTTGTTGACACGGTGTTCGACGATCGCCTGCGCTATCTTGACGAGCTTGTGAAGCTGGGGGCGGATACTGAGGTGCGGGGACAACTGGCGCTGATCAGGGGGCCGGCGCACCTGCGGGGCGCGGAGGTGGAGGCCCTGGATCTCAGGGCTGGCGCGGCGGTGGTGCTGGCGGGCCTGGTCGCCGAAGGGGAAACCGTCGTTCTTCATGCCGAGCATGTCGAGCGGGGCTATACGGCGTTCTACGAGACTCTGAACGCCCTTGGTGCCGGCTGCGAGCCGGAGTCGCCGGAGTCGCCGGAGCCACCGGAGTCACCACCAGTCGCGATCAACGCCTGACACGTCGCGCCGGGCAGACAGAGCGCCCGAACTAGGAGCCTTGACGGTCGCGGGCGTCTGCTGGAGGGCTGATGTTCACACGGCACATTGGAATCGATCTTGGTACCGTGAATGTGCTCGTCCATGAGCGCGACCGCGGCATCGTACTAAAGGAGCCGTCTGTCGTAGCTATTTCCGTGGGCGATAACCGGATCATGGCGGTGGGCACCGAGGCGCTGACAATGCTGGGGCGCACTCCCGACACCATCGAGGTGGCGAGGCCCATGCGCGATGGGGTCATCGCCGACTATGTCGTCACCGAGGCGATGTTGCGGTACTTCATCACGAAAGTGTGCGGCCGGATGCCGTTCATGAAGCCGGAGGTGATGATCAGCGTTCCGGTGGGGGTGACCAGCGTCGAGAGTCGGGCCGTGAGTGACGCCGCCGAGCAGGCGGGCGCCAAGCGAGCTTTCTTGGTGCCGGAGCCCTTGGCGGCGGCCCTTGGCGCCGGGCTGCCAATAGGGACGCCGACGGGCAACATGATCCTGAACTTGGGCGGCGGCACGACTGAGTCGGCGGTGATCTCGGTCAACGGCATTGTTGTCGCCAGCTCGGCCCGAGTCGGCGGCAATCGATTGGACGAGGCCATTGCCGGCTACGTGAAGCGAAAGTACAACCTCATGATCGGCGACCGGACCGCGGAGGAAATCAAGATCGAGATTGGAACCTCGGTGGTGCCGGAAAAGGCCGATGATGAGAGGCGGATGGAGGTGCGCGGCCGGGACCAGGTATCAGGCCTCCCGAAAACGATTGGCATGCGGGGCAGTGAGGTCACGGAGGCGGTGGCCGAGCCTCTGCAGGCGATCGTGGGGGTTGCGAGGGAGGTCTTGGAGCAAACACCTCCGGAACTGGTTAGCGACATCATTGACCGAGGGGTTGTGATGGCTGGCGGGGGCGCCCTCTTCCGCGATCTCGATGTGCTGTTGACGGAAGAGATAGGCGTGCCCTTTTACGTTGCTGACGACCCGATGGCATGCGTGGCCTTGGGGGCTGGCCGAGCGTTGGAGAGCTACGCGCTGCTGCGAAGGACTCTGCCTGGCATCGACCTGTAGCGCTCCGGGACTGAAGGGAGCGGCCGGCCGTGCCGCCGAGGGTGTCCTCGAGGTGCGGCGCATGCTCTTCTTCGGACGTCGCCACGCGGCGAGCCTGGCCGCGGCCGGCATGTTCCTCGTGGGGTCGACGGCGGCGTCCCTTGCCGTACCGGTCGCGCTAGCACGCCTCACCGACGCTATCGTGGCGCCGGGGACCGGCGGTGGGACGCTGCTCACCGTGGACCGCACGGCCGTGACCCTCGGCGGCCTGCTCGTGGCCCGGGCCGTGTTGGGTACAGGACAGCTCTACTTGCTGGCTCGCGTCGCTGGCGCCCTGGTTGTGGACATGCGCATGGCCTTGTTCCACCACCTGACACGCCTGGGACCGCCATTCTACGACAGTCGACGGGTTGGCGAGCTCGTATCGCGCCTGATGGGGGACGTGGAGCAGGTTCAATCGGTGGTGACGTCGGGCCTGGCGGAGGGTCTGGCGTACGGCCTGACCCTGACCGGGGCGCTGTCGATAATGGCCTGGCGGAGCCCGAGCCTCACCCTCGGGGCCCTCGCGGTGGTGCCACCGGCGGTGATCCTGGGCCGGGCGTACGGCCGGCGCATGCGGGTCCTTGGGTCGGTGATCCAGGATCGGAACGCGGACGCGGCGGCGGTTGTGGAGGAGACTTTGGGGGCGATCCGCTTGGTCAAGGTCTTCGGGAGGGAGGCATACGAAAGGGACAGATTCGCCCGGGCCGCAAGGGGGGTGTTCCGGGCGAGAATGAACCAGGCCAGCGTGGCGGCCGTGTTCGGGCCCGCCATCGGATCCGTGGCCGTCGGGGCCCTGGTTGTGGTCCTATGGTTGGGAGGGCGCCAGGTGGCCGCGGGGGCGCTGACTCCCGGCGAGCTTGTGGCATTCCTGACATATGCGGGGATGATGGGCGGGGCCATTTCGGGGTCACTAGGGCTGTACGGCCGATGGGCAAGCGCCATCGGCGCGTCGCGACGGGTGTTCTCGTGGCTAGACACTGAGGCTGCTGTGCGGGAGCGGCCCGGGGCGGTTGTGCTGTCTGAGGTAGTGGGTCAGGTATCGCTCCAAGGTGTCGAGTTCGGCTACGGTCGCGGCGGGCCAGTGCTGCACGGCGTGAGCCTCGTGGCCGAGGCGGGGGAGACGGTGGCCTTGGTTGGTCCCTCGGGGGCCGGGAAGACCACGATTCTCAACTTGGTTGCGCGATTCTACGATCCCGATGCAGGCCGCCTTACCCTTGATGGCGTAGACCTGCGGGATGTGGCTCTCGACACGGTGCGTGGCTGTATGGCCGCGGTGCCTCAGGAGACGGTGCTTTTCAACGCCACGGTTGAGGAAAACATCCGCTACGGCAGGCCCGGGGCAACGGCGGCTCAGGTTGAGGCGGCGAGCCGTGGTGCCCACGCTCATGGCTTCGTTAGAGCCCTACCGGAGGGTTACGGAACGGTGGTGGGTGAGCGGGGCATTCGCCTCAGCGCCGGTGAGCGGCAGCGGATCGCCATTGCCCGGGCAATACTGAGGGACCCGAGGATCTTGCTCCTTGACGAGGCCACGGCCAGCCTCGACAGCGAGGGTGAGGCCCAAGTTCAGGCCGCCTTGGCGGCCCTGTTCCGCTCGCGGACGACTTTGGTCGTGGCTCATCGGTTGAGCACGGTCCAAGGCGCGGACCGTATCGTGGTGATCGACGCTGGCCGGGTGGTGGAAATGGGCACCCACGACGACCTCGTGGCCGAGGGAGGTCTGTACGCTCGGCTGCACCGGCTGCAGTTCCGTTCGCCGCCGGCCAACGGGGACGATGGACCGGGCGCCGGAAAGCCGGACTCTGGCGCGCCAGGGGCCTTGCGGAGCACTGGGGGGTGGGTATAATAGTGCGTCGCGCACCCGACGGGCCCGACGGAGCGGTGTACAGTGAAGCGGACGTGGCAGCCGAAGAAACGAAAGAGGCTCCGGAAGCATGGTTTCCGGCACCGAATGAGCACCGCGGACGGCCGCAATGTGCTGAAGAGGCGGCGCAGGCGCCAACGCCGTCGCCTGACGGTCACTCGCCATCGCAAGTAGCGGTCACGACAAGACTCCCCGTGCGCCGGGCGCATAGGCTCCGCGACAGCCAGGACTTTCGGCGGGTGAGGCGCCACGGCCGGTCGTTGCCGCACCCCCTGCTGGTATTGATTGCGTCGCCGGGCGGAGGGTGCAGAACTAGGGTGGGCATCAGCGTGTCGAAACGTGTGGGCGGCGCCGTGGTGAGAAATCGGGTTAAGCGGCGAATCCGGGAGGCGGTCAGGCGACGCCTCGACGACGTCGCTAGCGGCTGGGATCTCGTGTTCATCGTGCGCCGGCCGGCGGCCGGCGCTTCCTTCTGGGAGATTCTTGCAGCGGTAGATCAGCTTCTGGGGGAGTCCGGTACCCTCGCGGGGGAATCGTGCGGCGCCTTGCCCAGAGCGTGATTGTCTTCTACCAGCGGACGATCAGCCGAGCCGTACCGTCGAGCTGTCGATTCACTCCGTCGTGCTCGGAGTATGCCCACGAGGCCATCGGTCGATACGGCGTGGTTCGCGGAGGGTGGATGGCGGTCAAGCGTCTGTCGCGATGCCATCCGTTTCATCCCGCTGGCCACGATCCGGTGCCATAAGGCCTGTGCATCGAAGGCCGCGCGCCCCACTTCCAGATAGAGGATCGCCCCGGTGTTCACCACCTATGTCGTAGACCCCCTCATCGAGTTGCTGCGCTGGCTGAACGGCGCTGCGTCCACGCTGCCCCTGCCGGGGGTATTGTCGTCCTACGCTGTGGCCCTCATTCTGGTGGCTGTGCTCGTCAAGGTGGTGACTTTTCCTCTTAGCGCGGCGCAGATCAGGTCGACCAGGTCGATGCAGGGGCTACAGCCGAAACTGAAGAAGTTGCAGAAGGAGTACAAGGACGACCGCGAGACCCTTGCTCAGAAGCAGATGGAGCTGTATCGGGAACATGGAGTCAACCCCTTTGGCGGCTGCCTGCCGTTGATTATCCAGATGCCTGTCCTGCTGGGGCTGTTCCGCGCGATTCAGCACTTGGGGTCGGAAATGGCAGGCGAGCGGTTCTTCTGGGTCGCGGACCTGTCGGTTCCTGAGCGCTTACCCTGGGACTCGCCCGCTGGCATCCCAGTGCTTATCGTATTGTTGATAGTAAGTCAGTTCGCGTATCAGAAATTCCTCACCCCCCCGACCCAGGCATCTGACCCGCAGGCGGAGGCGATGGCGTCCATGACCAAGTTCATGCCGCTCATCTTCGCCTTCATCTTCATTCGACTGCCGGCGGGGATAGTCCTCTACTACACGGCGTTCAACGTGGTGAGCTTGGTCCAACAGTGGACCCTCAACCGCGACGCGACAGTGCCAGGCCAGGCGCTACCGGTGCCGGACGCTGAGGCACCGGCCGAGGCGCCTGCACGACAGGAGAAGCAGGGCAGTGAACCAAGGAAAAGAAGGCGGAGACGAAAGTCAGGTCGTTGAGATCCGGGCGCGGACTGTCGATGAGGCGGTCGCTCGGGGGTTGGTCCGGTTGGGTGGGCTTAGCCGGTCGGAGGTGAAGATTGAGGTTGTTTCGGAGCCCAGGGGTGGCGTGTTGGGCTTGGGCAGCGGTGACGCGGTGGTGCGGCTGACGGTCTTTGCTCCCGGGGATCTAAGTCCGGAGTCGGCCGGGGCGGCGCGGGGTGAGTGTGAGGGGGGCCAACCGGGATCGGAGGGTGCGGGGCGAAGGCGGGGCAAACCCCGAGGCGGCAGTGGGTCCCGTAGGGTCTCGGAGGGAGGCGCCGAGGTCGCGGAAAGCGATGTGGAGGTTGGGGTCGCGACGGCGGCCGGCGAGTCGGATGCCGGCGGGGCCAGAGGGACGCGGACGCCGGGCGGACTGCGGCGAGAGTCCGGCGAAGGGTTGGCGACAGCGGTGCGGGAGCCGGCCAAGGTGGTTGCGCCTGCTGAGGCGGAGGACGCGGCCCTAGAGGTCACCCGCAAGCTCGTCGCTGGCCTTGGCTACGAGGGGGCTCGTGTCGAGCGAACCGAGGTGTGGCTTCCGGAAGAGATGGCGGATGACAAGTCGCTGATTGTGGGCGTGACCGGGGGCGGGTCGGAGAGGCTGCTCGCCGATGACGCGGAGGGCCTCATGGCCTTGCAGTTCGTGGCGCGGCTGATCTTGGCGCGGAAACTGAGCGGTTGGGTCAACCTGCTCATCGACGTGGACGGCGACCGCGGCCGCAGGATCAAGGAGCTGGTGCAGCTGGCGCGGCAGTCTGCCGATCTAGTGGAGCGGGAAGGCAGGCCGGTGTCGCTACCGCCCATGTCGCCCTATGAGCGGCGGGTGGTGCACTTGGTGCTGGCGGACCATCCCGTGGTGGCGACCCAAAGCATCGGTAGCGGCGACACGCGCAAGGTAACTGTGCGGCGATTGGACCAGCTGCTGCCCGAGTTGTAGGCGGCGTGGCGGCGGAGTCCGGCCGAGGCGAGGGGGCGACGTATCTGGCGGTCGGCCATGTGAGCGCCGACCTTGCGCCGGAGGGGCCGCGGCGAGGTGGCACCGTGACGTACGCCTGCGAGACCGCCGCTGCTTGGGGCTGGCGGGCGCGGTGCGCGACGGTGGGCGCACCGCCCTTCGACGTGGCTCCGCGGGACCACGGCCCGGGCCGTGCCTCGGGCCACATGCTGGAATGGCGGGGGCGGCGCGGCGGGGCGGCGCGCACACTTCGCAGATGTGACCGCCCGCGCTGGGTGTGGAC
>CAZXNP010000025.1:0-11641 GCA_964642035.1 uncultured Anaerolineales bacterium
GTGGCGGTCATGGCGCCCACCGAGATCCTCGCCGAGCAGCACCAGTCCGCCTTTACCGATCTCCTGGCGCCCTTGGGCTTCCGGGTCCTCGGGTCCCCCGGCAACGGGGCCACCATCGCCCTCCTGGTGGGGAGCCTGCCGGCGGGGGAAAAGGAGCGGATACGCTCGGCTGCCCGAGACGGAGAGGTCGACGTGCTGATCGGCACCCACGCACTGATTCAGAATCGAGTGGCCGTCAAGGGGTTGGCCCTGGTGGTCGTCGACGAACAACATCGCTTCGGCGTGCTCCAGCGGGCCGACTTGGTCGCGAAGGGGGACGGCGGCCGCGTGCCACACCAGATGGTGATGACGGCCACGCCGATCCCCCGGACATTGAGCATGGTCCTGGATGCTAGCCTCGATCAGAGCATCATCGACGAGATGCCTCCCGGTCGGCGGCCGGCGGAAACCCTCCTGCTTGGCCCCAATGACCGGGAGCGAGCCTACCAGTTCATCCGCCATCGGGTGGCCATGGGCGAGCAAGCCTTCATAGTGTGCCCGCTGGTGGAGGCCTCCGAAGGGGTATCCGCCGAGGCGGCGATCGCGGAGTACGACCGCCTAACCCGGGACGTGTATCCTGACCTGACCGTGGGCCTCGTGCACGGCCGCATGGCTCCGGCGGAGAAGGAGGCCGCCATGGGCGCATTCAGGTCTGGAGAGATGAGCGTCCTGGTCGCCACCACCGTGATCGAGGTGGGCGTCGACGTGCCCAACGCCACCGTGATGATGGTGCAGGACGCCGACCGCTTCGGCCTGGCTCAGCTCCACCAGCTGCGGGGTCGTGTCGGCCGCGGAGCGGCTGGAGGCACGTGCATTCTGCTGACCGCCAGCGATGCCCCCCGGGCGCTGCGGCGCCTCGAGGCCGTGGCGAAAACCACAGACGGCCTCGAGCTGGCGGCTCTGGACCTCGAGATACGGGGCCCTGGAGACTTCCTCGGAGTTCGCCAGGCCGGGGAGGCCGACGGACTCAGGTTTGCCAGGGTGGCGCCGCCTGATACCCTGTCCCAGGCCGCGAGGGTGGCGGTGGAGATCATTGCCGCCGACCCCGACCTTGCCGAAGGACGCCATGCCGGCCTGGCGAGGCTGGTCACTACTAGCGGGGCTGACCCGCTGCCCACGTAGGGAGACAGACTGTGGTCCGAACGGCGGTCTTTCCGGCCACCTTCGATCCCATCACGAATGGCCATGTCGACATCGCGGAGCGGGCAGCCCGCATCTTCGATCACCTGGTGATCGGCGTGTACGCCCACGGCGATGGTGATATCAAGGCCACGGTCTTCTCCGCGGCGGAGCGGGTTCGGCTGGTGGAGATGGCCGTGGCTCATCTCGACAACGTCTCGGTGAGGCCGTACGAGGGCCTCACGGTCGACTTCGCCCGGGCAGAAAACGCCCAGGCAATCGTGCGAGGACTCCGGGTGGCTGACGACTTCGAGTTCGAGCGGCAGATGGCTATGATGAATCGCCATCTGGCGCCCGAGGTCGATTCCCTACTGCTCATCTCAGATCCAGCCCACGCCTTCGTAAGCGCTTCTCTGGTGCGACAGGTCTCTGGCATGGGCGGCGATGTCCGCGGGCTGGTGCCTGCGGCCGTGGCGGAGTCTTTGGCGCGAAAGCACGGGACTTCAACCGACAAGGCTGGATGATTCCGGTACCGCCGGAAAGGCAAGGAGGACGGTCATCGACCTCGACTATTTGATTGACCGGCTTGAGGAACTCCTCGACCGTAGCACGCGCATTCCCGCCACGTCCCGCGTGATAATCGACGAGGACGAGTATCTGCGCCTCATCGATCAGATGCGCATCAGTGTGCCGGCCGAGATAAAGAATGCCCGGGAGGTAGAGCAAGAGCGCGACGCCATCCTCGAGGCGGCCCAGGCCCAGGGTAACGCCATGGTCGAAGCTGCCCGCAAGAAGGCCGACCGTCTGGCGGCTGAGCATGAGATTGCCACCCAAGCGGAGGAGCGGGCGGAGCGCATTGTGGCCCACGCGCGGGAGGTGGCCGATCAGATCCGGGCCGACGCCGATGGCTACGCCTTGGAGGTCCTCGAGAACATCGCCGCGCAGATCGATAGCTTCAGCCGGACCGTCAGTGCTGGCATAGCCTACGTGCAGCAGCGACACCCGTCGTTGCGCGGCCAGGGGCAGGGAATCGTGCAGCCCGAGGTCCTGGGCGGCGCTGAGGAAGGGGCGACGGCCGGCTCGCCCCGTTGACCCGGATGCCAGCGGCGGCTACAATCGCGCTGTTGGCTGCCAGCGGTGTCAGGTGCGCCGGGCGGTGGCCCCTTGGTGCCGACTCGCCCACGGCGGCGGTGCCGCTCAGCGGCTACATGGCCGAGGTTAACATTCGATGCGCATCAACGTTGCGGACCTGCTGAGGGCAGCGACGGGCGAGAGCCTCGTCGTGGACATGCAGGAGCCCCTGCCCTTCGACGAGGAAGGTGTGCGTCTCGATGGTCCGGTGAGGGGCCGGGTGGCTCTCATGAGGGACCACGCTGGCATCTTGGTCCAGGGGGACCTTGCCGCAGTGGTGTCCACGGCGTGCAGCCGGTGCCTCCGGCCAGTCGACGTAGAGGTTGTCTTCCGCCTCGAAGAGGAGTTCCACCCGACGGTTCCCCTGCCGGGCGGTCCGCCGGTATTGGCTGAGGCCGATCGGGAGCCAGCTACTGACATCGACCAGCACCACGTGCTGGATCTGAGCGAAGTGATGCGCCAGAGCCTGGCGGTGGCTCTGCCTTGGAACGTCTTGTGCAGGCGCGATTGCGCTGGCTTGTGCCCCTCGTGCGGCATCAATCGCAATGTGGGCGCGTGCGCATGTGAACCGGCGCCGGACCCCCGGTGGTCGGTTCTTGGGGCCCTTCTATCCAAGGCGGCTGCCGATGATCCGGGTGATGGGCCGGGGGATGGGCCGGGTCGACCAGGCGAATTGCATGGGGGCTCCGGCCCCCGTCCAGACGCGTGATTTGGGAGAGTGAGCTATGGGTGCTGTACCGAAGAGCCGAATTGGTCCGCGACGCAGGCGGCTGCGACGCACACACTACAAGGCGACGGCGCCAGCCCTCGTACGGTGCGGCACGTGCAACGCCTACAAGATGCCGCACCACGTGTGCCACGAGTGTGGCACCCTGCGGGGAGTCGAGATCTTGTCCAGTGAGGGTGAAGAGTAGCGGAGTCGCGGCGTGACCGTGGCCTGGCTGTTCCCCGGGCAGGGGGCCCAGCATGTGGGTATGGCTTCTCCATGGATGGAGGCGTCGCCCCGGGCCAGGGAGGCCCTCGACGAGGCTGGGGAGGTCTTGGGATTCGACCTGGCAGGGCTCATGCGCGACGGTCCGGCAGAGGTCCTCGACGACACCTACAACGCCCAGCCGGCGCTCCTGGCCACAAGTGTGGCCATGATGCGGTCCGCCGCTGACGACTTGCCCGAGCCGACCATGGTGGCCGGCCATTCCATGGGGGAGTTCTCGGCGTTGGTCGCGGCGGGGGCTATCACCTACAGCGCCGCTCTGCGTCTTGTGCGGGAGCGGGGCCGGTTGATGCGGGCTGCAGGCCGGGCGTCGCCCGGGGCCATGGTTGCCGTTCTCGGCCTCGAGGATGCCGCCGTGGAGGCTGTCTGCGACGCCATCGAAGGCGTGCAGGTGGCCAATTACAATGCTCCTGGCCAGGTCGTCGTGTCTGGCGCCATCGACGCCGTTGAGCTCGCGGGTCGTGAGTTCAAGACGGCGGGGGCCCGGAGGGTGGTGCGCCTAGCGGTGAGCATTGCCGCCCACTCGGCCCTGATGGCTCCCGTTGCGGATGAGTTCCGAGCGGCCGTGGAGGCGACGCCCATTGCCACCGCTTGCCCGCCGCTGGTCGCCAACAGCACCGCGGCCCCCGTCGCGGCGCCCCACGATCTGCGCCAGGAGCTGGCGGGCAGCCTTCGGACGCCGGTGCGCTGGCGCGACAGCATAGAGTGGATGCGGCGGCAGGGCGTCAGGCATTTTGTGGAAGTGGGGCCGGGCTCAGTGCTCTCGGGCCTCGTGCGGAGGATCGCCCGGGGGGATGGCCACGGTGACGTGGTTGTGGAGGGGATTGGGTCACTCGCGAAGTAGGGACGCCGCGGGCGCAGCAGCTGCCGACCCACATGACTCGAGGGACTAGCTGGCGAGGGGGATGACGACCAATGGCCATGCCTGGACTTGAGGGGCGCCGCGCCCTGGTGACGGGGGCGAGCCGCGGCATAGGTCGCGCCGTGGCGGAACGACTAGCCCGGGAAGGAGCCGTGGTGGCCGTGAACTACCGGGCCAACGAGGAAGCGGCCCGGAGCGCCGTGGCGGCGATTTCCGCCGCGGGTGGCAAGGCCACGGCCCTTCAGGGCGACGTCACGGTGCCGGACCAGGCGGTGGCCCTCGTCGAAGGGGCCACGGAGGCCCTTGGCGGCCTTGACATACTGGTGAACAATGCCGGAGTTACCCGCGACACGTTGCTCATGAAAATGTCCGATGACGATTGGGATCACGTGTTGGCGACCAACCTGCGCAGCGTGTTCCTGATGTGCCGCGCTGTGGTGAGGCCCATGCTAAGGCAGCGGCGCGGCCGGATCATCAACATGACGTCCATCTCCGGCCTGGGCGGCAATGCCGGCCAAGCCAATTACTCGGCGGCGAAGGCGGGCATGATCGGCCTCACAAAGAGCTTGGCGAAGGAAGTCGGTTCCCGGGGAATAACGGTGAACGCGGTTGCCCCCGGTTACATACCTACTGATTTGACGGCCGACTTGCCCGCGGCCCTCGTCGAGGAGGCCAAGCGGGTCACCCCCTTGCGGCGCCTCGGTACCGTCGACGACGTGGCGGCAGCCGTCGCGTTTCTGGCATCCTACGACGCGTCCTTCATCACGGGTCAAGTGCTAAGGGTTGACGGAGGCATGCCGTTCTAGGGGGCCGGCCGAGAACCCGTTTTTGCACCGAGGGCCGCCGGCGATGAAGGGGCGGCGCCGGGCGCGGCGTACTGCCCTGCAGGCCCTGTACGAGCTCGACCTGACGGATCACGACCCCGCCCTGGTGATTGCGAGTCGCGTTAGGGCTCTCTACAAGGCATCGCTGTCGGGGCGCCTAAAGGCGAATCAGATGGCAGTGGCCATGGCCCTCGTCGAGAGCCACGGTGCCGACCCGGCCTCCGCGGTGGGGCTCGACCAGGTGGTGGCGGAGAGGGGGTTGGACCGCGAGGCCGCGCGACAGCTCTTGGAGGTCATGGCGGCAATCGCCCCCCAGGCGCTGTACGCCGGGGAGATCGTGCGTGGCGTGCACTCGAACCGGGATGCCCTCGATGCCATCATCGCCAAGATCGCCCCCGAGTGGCCGGTGTTCCAAATGGCGCCGTTGGACAGGAACCTGATGCGGGTGGCAATCTGGGAGATCGGGTCCGAGACCAGCCCGGTGAGGGTGGCCATCAACGAGGCCGTGGAACTGGCCCGGCAGTTCTCCGGTGAGGGCGCCCGGCGGCTGGTGAACGGTGCCTTGGGCACATTCGTGGCGCGCTCATACTCATTCCGTCCGGCCGAGGCCGACGCCCGGGCGGACTAGCGTCCCGGCGTCGCAGCCTCTTTCTCGCCGGCTCCCCAAAGGACGAGCTGCCGTGTGCGACTTGGTGAACCTGCTGTTCCGACTGATGCAATTGGCTATTATCGGGCGGGTGCTGTACTCGTGGGTAGATCCGTCTCCCTACGCCACCAACCCCCTCAAGGCGGCCCTGTGGACCATCACGGAGCCCTTGCTGGAGCCGCTACGGCGGGTGATCCCACCCACAGGCATGTTTGACCTCACACCCCTAGTGGCCCTCATCGCCTTGGGCGTCGTCCAGGAGATCGTGCTTCAGGCCTTCGGTGGGCCCTTTGGCTGCTTCTACTGACACGCCCCGTTCCACTGATACCCCCCCCTCAACCAGTGTCCGCCCGAGCCTCGTGGCTGCTACCCGGGTCATCGGCGTCAGCAACGGGTTGGTCGGGCCGAGACGCCGCGCCGGGCCCTTCGTCTCCCCGGGGCGCATCGGCGGCCTGCCCGTTGGGCGGCAATTCGTCCGCGGCCTCGCCGGCGCTCTGCTCTCGGGGCCGGAAGACGTATCCCACCCCCCGGACCGTGTGCAGCAGGTTGGGCTTGCGCCCGTCCCGCTCGATCTTGGCTCGAAGCCAGTGAACATGCACCTCCAGGGTCCGGGTGTCGGCGATAAAATCGGTGTCCCACACAGTCTTCATGAGGAACTGACGCGTCAGTACCTCGCCCCGGTGCCTGAGGAACGTCAGGAGCAAACTGGCCTCCTTGGGCGTCAGCCGGTGCTCTTCGTTGTCCCTGTACAGGACCCGGTTCTCGGGGTCGAGGGTAATAGGACCGCAAGTGATGGTCGACGTGCCCGGCGCCGGAGACCATGTCATTACGGCAGGAGAATCCGGCCGCAGCCGGGGCAGGTGGACATTCGGTCGGCGGTCCGGACAGTGTCCGCGGCCGACCTCGGTAGCTGAATGCCGCACACGGCGCAGACGGTGCCCTTGAGCTGTGCCACGGCCACGCCCCCCTTTCGGGGCCGTAGCCGGTCGTAGGTGGCCACCTCCGCAGGCGTCAGTTGGCCTGCGACGTCGGCCCGCTTGTGGTCAAGGGCCCTCAGTTTGTGCCCCAAGTCCGCCCGCTCCGCCGTCAGCGTCTCGTTCTGGGCAAGAGAGGCCGCCTCCATTCCGCCGACCCGCTGCCTGCACTCATCGACCGCTGCCTGGGCCTCGTCGCGTTGGAGCATCAAGGCCAGGGACACGTCCTCGAACTCCGCCAGGCGCTTCTTCAAGGATGACACCTCGAGCTGCAGGTTCTGTAGCTCCTTTGGGGACTTGACCCGACCCGTGTAGAGCTTGGCCTCCTCGCCGGTTGCCCGCTCCCGAATCCCCCGGCGCTCGAGATCGTTGCCCCGCAACTGCCGCTCGATCTCCGCCAACTGCGCCTCAGCCGTGGCAAGGTCCTCCTGGGCCGCGGCTATGCCGCCTCGGTCCTCGAGCTCGTTCTGAATGGCGGCCAGACGTCGCTGGACGGCGTCCCGGGCGCTGTCGATCTGCTGTAATTGGGTGAGGGTCCTGGCCCGAGTCATCGAGGGTGCGCCCTGGATGTGAGGCGGCTCGCCAAGGGGGCGGCATTGTACCGAAGCGCCGCTGGGCGCGCCAAACCGCTCGCTCGCATCACCTTGCGGGGCGGGGGCGGCGTCCCTACAATCGCGTCATGATCTCGCCTCGACGGACCGTCGCGACTACCGGGTGCCACGGACCAACGCTGGCTGCCACGGCCTTGGACTTCTGGCTTGACGACGCCGGCACGGGTCTGAGGGAGTACGCGGCCGCCGTGATCCTGGCCGCCCTGGCCGTTGTCGTGGGCTTGACCCTGGTGGCGGCGCCCCTGTATCGCGTCTACGTCAGGCTCTACGGGCCCTAGCAGTTGCGACGTGTCCTTGTCGTAGACGGCAATAGGCCTTTGGCTCGGGCCATGGGCGCTGCCCTGGAGTTGGAGGGTGTCGCCGTCGGCGTGTGCCATGACGGCATCGTGGCTGATGGGTTGCTGTCTCATGAACGGCCGACGGTATTGGTGCTGGAGGCGCTGCTGCCCGGCCTGATCGGTCACGCCATCTGCCGGCGGCTGCGACGCCAGCCCGACGGCGACGCCGTCGGCATCCTCATGGTGACGGCCTGGGCCTCGGTGGAGGACACCGTCCAGGCCTTCGAGGCCGGCTGTGACGACTTCCTGAGCAAGCCCTTCGACATGCGCGAACTCGTGTCTCGGGTGAACGCCCTGCTGCGCCGGTACCGCGGCACCGACGAGAACGTCCTCCGGGTCGGCGGCCTAGAGCTCAACTCCCGCACCGCCGAGGCCATCGTTGACGAACACACGAAGCTGCTGACCCCAGTGGAATTCGAGTTGCTGCACTTCTTGATGAGCCACCCGGGCCAGGCCTTCTCTAGCTCCCACCTCCTCGAGGCGGTGTGGGGCTATCCCACTGATATCGGCAATAACGACCTGGTGCGGGTTCACATTCACAATCTCCGGGCCAAGCTGGAGCCGGAACCAGGGCAGCCAGTCTTCATCAAGACGCGGCCCCGCCACGGCTACTTCGTTGACCCCAGCCCAGGCCGGGACGAAGCCTGAGGGTCCGCGCCGGACGTTGGCTGCCGGATCCGTCTCGCCGAAGGCGGACTCTGTCCTGCCGGACGTCTCGCTCTCGACCCTGACGGGCAACATGCGGTATAGTACGGGTATCCTGTTTCACCACTCGACAGGGAGGAGCGCTTGGCAGCGCGAACCAATGTGTCCGAGAAGATCGACTACCTCTTCCGGACGGTCCGTCGAGAAGACGGGCGAGAGTACACGTACGACGATGTAGAGAAGGGTACCGGTGGTCGGGTTTCGCGATCATACGTGTGGAAGCTGCGGCACGGCCGCAATCGGAACCCAAGCCTCGATGTCATCGAGTGCTTGGCCAACTTCTTCCAGGTGCCCCCGATGTATTTCTTCGGTGAGGGCCTCGAGTCGAACCTCGAGTCGCAGAAGGCCGCGGACATCGCGGCCCTACTCAACGATGCGTCGGCGCGGGAGGTGGCGGAAAAGGCCCGGGGCCTCAGCCCCGCGGCCTTGGCCATCGTCTCCGACCTGCTCAACAACCTGCGCAAGCTCGACCGCCATTTGCCGAAGAAGGCCCGGCGGTCGGCCAAGTAGGGCAGTTGAACATCGACCGAAGATAGTCCGTGGGAGTGCCGGGTCCCGCCGTCGCGGGTCCCGGCACTGGCCACGCGTCGTCCGGACCTTGTCCGAGGACCGAGGTCCCCGACGGGCGGGACGCCCATGATCGGGCATGAGCGACGGCGGACGTCGGTTTCCCCGGTGGCGCCGCGTAGCGGTGCGACTCGCCGCCGGGGTCCTGGATGGCCTCTATCCGCCCCGATGCGTGGTGAGGGGATGTGCCGCGACCGGGTTCTGGCTGTGCCCGGAATGCCGGCGCCAGATTCGGCCCCTCGGTCCGGCGTGTCCCATCTGCGCCTTGCCCGGGCGGCAGGTGGTCTGTGCGGCATGCCGCCGGTCGCCACCGGCATGCCGCAGGATCGCGGCGGCCGGGGTCTACGCCGGGCCTTTGCGGGACGCCATCCGTGCCCTGAAGTACCGCCGCGTCGCGGCCTTGGCCGACACCCTGGCGGCCATGGCCGCCGAGGCTTATGGCCACGGCGGTGGGACGGCGCCGCGCCACGTCGTGCCGGTGCCATCGCATCCGCGACGGGTGGCCGCCCGGGGCATTGATCACCCTCGCCTCCTGGCAGTGTCGGTGGCCCGTCATCTCGAGGCGCCCCTGGCTCTACGAGCCCTGCGACGGGAACGGGACACCCGGCCACAAGTCGAGCTGTCAGCGGCAATGAGGCGCCAGAACCTGGCCGGAGCGTTCACGGCGGACGAGGCGTGGCCGGGAGGGGCAGCCCTCCTTGTCGACGATGTCGTCACCACTGGGGCCACGGTCCAGTCGGCGGCCATAGCCCTCCTTGCGGCGGGGGCGACTACGGTTGACGCCTGCGTGGTGGCCAGGGCCAAGGCGCCGGGGAGCCCTGGCGGGAACGGCAGGCTATAATGCCATGTTCCTTCGGAAGAGCTACAGGAGCCTGGGAATGGCCGTGGAGCTTCAGGCGCGCCACTTTGATCTCACCCCGTCCGTCAAGGAATATGTCGACAAGAAAGTTGGCCGCCTCGATCGCTACCTACCCGGCATTCACGCCACCAGCGTGGAGCTGGCCCGTGACTCGACGCGAAGCCAGGGGGAGGTGTACGTTGCCGAGATCACGGCCTGGGTCGACAATGCCGTGTTGCGCGCCGAAGAGATGAACCCCGATGTGTTCACCGCCATAGACGAGGCGGCGGACAAGATGTACCGGCAAATCGAGAAGTACAAGGGCAAGCGCCAGAGCCGCTGGCGCAGTCGGCCCGAGAAGGCGCCCCTCCCCCAGGAGTGGTCGGAGCCCGAAGAAGAGGGCCAGCCCAAAGTGGTTCGGCGCAAGCGGTTCAGTGTCCACGCCATGGGCGAGCTCGAGGCGGCGGAGCAGCTCGAGTTGCTAGGCCACGATTTTTTTGTCTTCGTCAATGCCGACAGCGGCCAGCTGAACGTGCTCTACCGCCGGCACGATGGCCAGTTTGGCGTCCTGGTCCCGGTCCCCGCTTGACGGCGGAGAGTGCCGGCGAGCACGGGGCCGTGGCACCGACGGCAGAAGGGGGGCGGCGCCGCGTGCTCGTTGTGTGCACAGCCAACCGGTGCCGGTCGCCGATGGCTGAAGGACTCATTTCGGCTCGTGCCACGGCTACGGGGGCGCCGGTGGAGGTGCTGTCAGCGGGCACCTGGGCCGTGGACGGGGTGCCAGCCACGGACAACGCCCGCATCGTGATGGCGGAGCGGGGCATCGACATCGAAGGGCATGCGTCTCGGGAGGTCGACGCCGATCTCGTTGTCATGGCGGATCTCATCCTGGTCATGACCCAGGGTCACAAAGAGGCCCTCGAGGCCGAGTTCCCGGCGGCCGCGGGCAAGACCCTCCTGATGAGCGCCCTGGCCGGCGGTCGGTGGGACGTGGCCGATCCGGTGCAGGGCGACTTGGATGAGTACCGGGCCACCGCCGACGCCTTGGCGCAGCTGGTAGCCTCGGGCTGGGCTAGGATCGTCGGCGCCGGCTAGGGGTCGGGCCGAATGCCGAAGGGGCATTTCGGCCGCACGTTTCCGCCCCGCCGAGGCGGGGGGGGCCTCAAGCCGGCGGCGCCGCTGCTGGGGACACCCCCATCGCCCGGACCGTCTCTAGCTCGTAGTAGGCCATGTGGAGGGCCAGGAGAAGGCCCAGGCTGCCATCGCGCCAGCCAGCCAGGGCGACGTAGCGCCGCCAAAACTCTCTGGCCGGCAGCGACAGCAACGACCGACGCCGGGGCCGGAGACCCATGGCCTGGCGCCGCTGGGCCTCCAGCTGGGCGTACTGATCCTGGCGGGCTCGGAACTCACCCCAGTCGGCGTAGTTTAGGTGTCTCAAGGGGGTCTTCAGGTAGCCCGTGGGGCCGTCCACGATCGCCACCTCGTGCACTGCCCTGGCCGGATCGTAGTGGGCCCGACCCGTGGCCAGCAGGCGGAGTTGGTGGTCTGGCCACCAGCCCCCGCCCCGCATCACCCGGCCCCAGAACACGTTTTGCCGAGGCACCCAATACCCGGCGGATTCGCCCCGGATAGCGGAGCGGACCTCGGCGGCCAAGGCCGGAGGGGTCCGCTCGTCCGCGTCGACGAAGAAGGTCCACGGCGTCTGAACGAGGCCCAGGGCGTGATTGCGCTGCCGGGAGAAGTTTTGGAAGGTGTTGTGCACCACTTCGGCGCCGGCCGCCGCGGCCAGCCGCCTGGTGCCGTCGCGGCTGCCGGAGTCGACAACCAGTACCCTGTCAGCCCAGGCGACGCTCTCGAGGCAGGCCGGGAGGTGAGGCGCCTCGTCGCGGGTGAGGATCACCACCGTGACGCGCCCCAAGTCGGCGCCGGTTCTGGTGGCGATCATGCCGCCGGGGTTCACGCCGAGCCCGTTCGGGCCGGCGCGCCGGTGGATCAG
>CAZXNP010000026.1:0-11605 GCA_964642035.1 uncultured Anaerolineales bacterium
TGGGCGGCCGTGTGGCTCTCGGCCCCTGTTGAGTGGTGCGCGTGGCGGCCCGCCGGCTCCTGGAGTCGGCGCCCCCGGGACCGCTCCTGGACGCCGGTGCCGGGGCCGGAACCCTGGCGTTGCACCTTGCCGCCGCGGGGCGCTCGGTGGCCGCCCTGGACATTGCCGCCGCAGGTCTCCGGAATCTGGCGGGCGCAAGGGACCTCTCAGGGGGCCGGCTGCACGTGGTGAGGGGCCGCATCGAGGCCCTCCCGTGGCCCGATGAGCACTTCGCGGCGGTGGCGGCCGGGGAGGTTTTCGAGCATGTCGACGACACGGCCGCGGCGGCGGAGTTATGGCGCGTCCTCGTGCCCGGAGGAGCTCTGGTGGCGACGGTGCCGGCCGGGCCGGAGCGCTTCGGGGCCCTTGATCGGGCGGTAGGACACTTGCGCCGGTACGACCGGGCCCGACTGCGGGGGGTGCTGGAAGGGGCCGGCTTCGGAGTGGAGACCCTCTACGGCTGGGGGTGGCCCTTCGGCCGCATCTATGACTCGGTCGTGCAGCGGCCGGCCTTGGCGGCTGGGCCTCGAGGACGGCGGGTCCTTGAGGGCATGGGAGACCTCGCCCCAGTGTCTGTCGTGTGGCGGGCCCTGTTCGCCATCGACGATAGGGTGGCTGCCGGCGACCGGGGCAGCGGTCTCCTGGCGGTGGCGCGGAAGCCCGTGGCCAGGGCCACCGAGGGTCACCGAGGCCGGGGGGCCGAGAGTTCCCCGCTGGACCTCGATGGCGCGGGCCGACCATGAACCTGGGACCAGGTCCCGGCGGCGGCGACCCCTGGCGGCGGCTGCGCCTTGCCGTGGCGGCCCTGGGGACCCTGGTGGCAGTGGGGACCGCCGGCTATGTTGCCCTGACGGGGGCCCCGGTGGTCGACGCGTTGTTCATGACCATCATCACCATCTCGACTGTCGGCTACGGCGAGGCCGTGCCCCTTGTCACGCCCCAGGCCAAGCTGTTCACTGCCGGCTTGATTGTGCTGGCCCTGCTAGTGATGGCCTGGGTCGTGCGCAGCGCGGCCGAGGCGTTTTTCGCGGAACGGGTGTGGACCATTGTGGGGAGGCAGCGCATGCAGCGACGTATCGATGCCTTGGCCGGCCATGTCATCGTGTGCGGCTACGGGCGAATGGGCCAGGCGACGGTCTCGGAGCTGGAGGCGGAAGGCCTCGTGCCGGTGGTCATCGAGCGGTCCGCGGCCCAGGCGGACATCCTGCGGCAGCGGCAGATCCTTTGCGTGGAAGGTGACGCCACCAGCGACGACGCCCTGGAGAGGGCCGGGGTTGAGTTGGCGAGGGCCCTCATTGCCCTCACCGATTCCGACGCCACCAACGTCATGACGGTCCTCAGCGCCCGAACCCTGAGCCCCCGGCTGTCGATCGTCGCCCGGGCCGAGCACTCGGAGGCTTTGGACAAGCTCCGCCGGGCAGGGGCGGACTATGTCCTGAATCATCACGGGTCCGGGGCCACCCATCTGGCCCTGGCTGTCACCCACCCGGCCGTGGTGGACGTGCTGGACCAGCTGATGCCCCGGCAAGGGGCCCTGGACTTGGGGCAGCTCACCGTTACCGCCGACTCCTGGATGATCGGTCGCAGTCTTGTCGAGCTGCAGCCCTTGCGGGTCGGCGCCCTGGTCCTGGCCGTCTTGCGCGACGGCGACTGTCAGGTGCCGCCCTCCGCCGCGGAGCCCCTCGAGCCCGGCGACGTGCTGGTGGTGGCTGGCACCCTGGGGGCCTTGGGCAAGCTGCGGGCCGTTGCCGCCGGGGAAGGGCGCCTGGAGGACGCCGGGCCCCGACGGGCGTAGCCGGCATCTCGCCCCCGGCCGCCGGGTCTCTGGTCCGCGGCCGCGGCCATGCCGCCTCGCGGCCGCCACATGGCGCCAGCCTGTCCGGGCCCTGGCCCTTGGGCGCTGTGCACAGGCCGCCCATCGGTTAGCCTCCCCAGGTGGCGAATCGCCGTGGGCTGGTGGCGGGCTTCTTGGGTTTCGCCCTAGCGTGGGGGCCGCCGGCGGCGCTGGCTGGCAGCACGGGAGCCTCGTCCGGAAGGCCCGGGCACCGGGGCCCGGAGGTCCTCGTTGCCGCCGTCTTCTACGACGGCTACGCCGCGTCCGACCACGATGAGGCGGTGCAGATCTGGAACGTGGGCGCCACCCCTCAGGACGTGTCCGGCTGGGCCGTTAGCGATGGGCGGGGGGCCGCCGGATTCCCAGTGGGGGCCCTGCTCCCCGCCGGGGCCCGGTGGTGGCTAGCCCGGCATCCGGGGGCCTTCCACCATACCTTTGGCCAGGCCCCGGAGTGGTCATGGGGTGGCGACGGCACCATGGGCACCATGGTCGTTGCCCGGGGCGGGCCTCGCCTGGCCGACGCGGGGGACAAGATCGTGCTGCGGCGGCGGGACGGTACGGTGGCCGACGTGGTGGTGTGGGGGCGAGGGGAGTGGGACGGAGGTGGGTGGCTTGGCTCCCCGGCGGGGCCGTACTTCGCCCGCGGCCTGCCCAAGGGGCATCAGGTCTTGTACCGGAAGTTGGATCCGGACACGGCCGCGCCGGTGCCGGACACGGACCGCCTCCTGGATTGGGCCGGGGACCCCCACGACCCGACCCTTGGGCGCCGGGTGCGGTACCCGGGTTGGGGTCTCGAGGAGCGCCTCCGGCCCCGGCGCTTCCAGGGCGCTGGCACCCTCGAAGTGGCGGTCGCCCCCGACGCCCTCTTCGGGTTCTTGAGGAGACACATCGCCGCTGCCCAGGGCACCATCGACTGGCTGGCCTACACCTTCGATCACCCGGGCTTGGCGGCGGCCCTGGCCGATCGCGCCGCCGCAGGGGTGGCGGTGCGCCTGCTCTTGGACGGATCGCCGGCGGGGGGCTTCGATGGCAACGCCCGGTGGAGCGCCTACCATGTGGCGGCGGCCGGCGGCCACGTGTTCTGGATGGGGGGTGCCGGCACGGCCCCCCGCTTCCGGGCCGCCCATGCCAAGGTCCTGGTGGTGGATGGCCGCCGGGTGATCATTGCCACTGAGAACCCCACCCTGGCCTCGGCGCCTGGAGACGACTTCGCCGACGGCACCCTCGGCCGCCGGGGAGTGGCCCTAGCCACGGATGTACCCGAAGTGGTGGCGTGGGCCAAGGACGTGGTGGCCCGGGATCTGGCCCCCCAGCGCAGCGACGTCAGCCCCTACCAGCCCCGGGATGGGCGGCGGGGGGCCCCGGCTCCGGGCTTCCAGCCGGAGCTCCATGGCGGCGGGACGGGCTACGTGCCGGTGACTCCCAGGGCCATCGGCCTCCGAGGCGCTTGGCGCTTTGAGGCCATTACGGCGCCGGAGAACGCCTTGGCTCCTGGGGTAGGTCTCTTCGGTCTCTTGGCCCGGGCCGGCTCCGGCGACGAGGTTCTCGTGTCGGAGCTCGACGAGCCGCCGTGGTGGGGGGTCGGGTCGCCAGCGGGGCAGTATCCGAATCCCCGGGTGGCAGCCTATCTGGCTGCGGCGCGGCGGGGGGCCACGGTACGGGTGCTGTTGGACTCCTTCTTCGACGATCCAGCGGCCCCCGGGGCCAACAGACGCACCGTGGCGGCCCTCAATCACGCGGCAGCCGCCGAGGGCCTGGACCTGGCGGCCCGCCTCGGCAACCCCAGCGGCCTGGGGCTTCACGCCAAGGTCGTGCTAGTGCGCCTGGGGGGCGTTGCCGGTGAGGCGTGGACGCACATCGGGAGCCTGAACGGCACGGAAGCCTCCAGCAAAGGCAACCGGGAGGTGGCGCTGCAAGTGTCGTCGCCGGGCACCTACGCCTTCCTGGCGGGAGTCTTTGCCCGGGACTGGGAAGAGGCGGGCTTCGACACCGCCCACTTGCCCTGGCTGGCCAGGTAGCTGCCCGGCCACCGTTAGTCCAAATCGTGGGCCGGGGCATCGTGGGCCGGGGCATCCCGGGCTGGGGCCCGGGGAGTGGGTGGCCGGGGTGGCAGGAACCCGGTCCCCGGCGTATGCTTTTCGTGTCCTGACGACGCCGGCACCCCGGCCGGCCAGTGGCGCGTGGACAGCCCCTCGGCGGAACGGGGCCCGGGGCCCCGCCCGAGTTGTCGGCCACCCACGCTTGGGAAGGGTGATACGTGTTCTTCAGCTCTAGCTACTTTCTGTGGGTGATGTTGCCGTCACTGGCAATCACCCTGTTTGCCCAATGGCGGGTCAAGTCGGCGATGAGCCGCTGGAGCCGTGTGCGGAACGCCCGTGGCATCACGGGGGCCAAGACAGCGGAGCTCGTGATGCGTCATGCCGGCCTGACCCACGTGGACGTAGACCGGGTCCCGGGGCAGCTCACCGACTACTACGATCCCAGGGACCGATCGATCCATCTGTCCGACTCCTCCACGGGTACGCCTACGGTGGCGTCGATGGCCATCGTGGCCCACGAGCTCGGCCATGCCCAGCAGGACATGACCGGCAGCGGCCTTCTCCACCTCAGGGCTCGGCTGGTCCCCGCGGCCAACATCGGTACGCAGCTGGGCCTCTGGCTGGTCCTCATCGGCTATTTCGTGGGTTTGACACAGATCGCGTGGCTTGGGGTGGCGCTGTTCGCCGGATTCGTCGCTTTCACCCTCGTGACGCTACCCGTGGAGTTCGACGCGAGCCGTAGGGCCAAGAAGTTCCTGAAGGAGTTGGGAATCGTGTCCCCCGAGGAACAAAAGGGAGTGAACGCGGTCCTTGATGCCGCCGCCCTGACCTATGTGGCCGCGGCGGCCACGGCTGTGCTTCAGCTTCTGTACTACGTGAGTCTTCTCACGGGCCGGCGACGGAACTAGGAACGCGGCTGACAAGCCCCTTTGGCATTTGGGTCGGGCTCCCAGGCCCCGGGCACCCGGGACACTAGTTGCTGACCGAGGATGCCCGGCGCCTCCAGGTGCTGGCCTGGGCGATAGTGCTGGCGGCCTTCGGGCTGTTCTTGGTGATGGCCATTGGCGGCCCATTGACGGCGGAGAGGTACCTGGCGGCGGCAACCACCGACGAGGTGGCCACGGTGGAGCTCCAAGCCGGCTCGGTGACCCTGGAGCGGGGGGGAGCCGCGGTGCTCCTGGAGCCCGCGGGCCTCGGCAGCGCCCCTGTCCGCCAGGGAACGGTCCTCGTGACCCACGGCGATGGCCGGGCCCACGTCACCTTCTTCGACGCGAGCACGGCCAACGTGGAGCCCAACACGCGGCTGCGTTTCGTCGCCATGCGGCGGCCGCGGTTTTCGTCCGGGGACTCTACGGGGGAGGTGGTCCTCGAACTCACGGCCCTGGCGGCTGGCGGGGGCCGGGTCAGCCTTGGCACCACCTGGCTCGGCACCGACGTGAGGCTGCGTACCCGGGATGCCCTGGTCAGGCTGGCCCCTGAGTCGAGGGTGCGCATCGAGCTGGATGATGGAGGCACGAGGGTCCATGCCCAGGACGGGAGGGCCGAAGTGACGGCTCAAGGGACCACCGTCGTGCTCGGTGGCGACCGGGTGACGGTAGTGCCGGTCGGGGGCAAGGCGTCGCCGCCCCGTCCCGCCCTCACCAACATCCTTGTCAACGGCGATTTCCGGCACCCGCCCGGTGTTGGCTGGGTGACGCGGGCCGAGGGCCAGCCCCACGGCTCTGCGCGATCCATGGCATCGGATGGTCGCTGGACCCTGGCCATGGACCGGGGCCAGTCAGAAGGGCGGCCTGGGGACATCGTTCTGGTGCAGGACCTGAAGGCCCATGATGTGACCGGGGCCACCTATCTTGGCATTAGCGCCACTTTTCGCATCGATCACCAATCCCTAGCCGCCGGCGGAGAGCGGGGCACCGAATATCCCCTTAGCTTGAAGCTGGTCGTGGAACGCCAGGGGGGGGCCCAGGACGTCCCCTGGGAGGTCGGCTTCTACGCCGTTGACGCCGGCGCCGAGGAGTCGACGCCCCCGGGCGATCTGCGCATCCTCGGGGTGCCCGTGCCCCGGGGCAGGTGGGTCACTTTTGCCACCGGCAACCTGCTCGATGCCTCCGAGGCCCCGGCCCTGGCGGTCAGCGGCCTCGCGGAATCGTGGACCAGCCCGGAGGCCCTGTCCGACATCGAGCGCTTCGGGGTCGGACCGCGGCGCCTCCTCAGGTTTGAGATCAAGGGTTCGGGCCACGACTGGACTGCATTCGTCGACGACGTGGGCCTGTGGGTGAAGTAGTCCCCGAGGCTGTTCCCGGGGCAAGGTGAGGCGGGGAGCCCAACCTTCGGGCCCCCCGCCTCCCTTCAGCCGAGGCTGCCTGGCGCAGGCAGCCCCCGCTCCATCGGATGCTGGCCGGGCCTCGGTGCGCCGCAGTCTTGGCGGGGACCCGGCCGCCAGGGCTATCGGGCCCCGGCCCTGCCCTCGGCGTACGGGATGAACACGCTGCCGTTGCCCGGCATCCCCTCGATGGCCGCGTCGCCGCCCGCGGCCGGTCCGGAGCCGCCCGTGGAGTCCACGAGGCGAGCCTCGGCGGACACCTGGGCGGGGCCTTGGCCGGCGACCACGAAGGTCAGGATGGCGAGCTCGCCGCTGCCGGTGGGAGCGGGCGCGCCCGGGAACGAGTACGCCCCCAGGTGGGCCACCCCGGCCTCAGCCGAGGGACCAAGGGTGACGTAGGTCCTCTCGCTGCCGGCAATCAGCCCCCCGAGGACGGCGTCGACGAACACCAGCCGCGTGTCATCGTACGCCACGGTGAGATCGAAGCCTGCCAGGTCCACGGCTTCCTCGACATTGACGACAACAGTCACTTCCTGCCCCAGGCGAGCCTCGAGGGGGCTGGCTCTCAGGGACAGGCGCGCCCCCGTCGGGACGGAGGGTACCTCAGGGCCGATGACGGGCCATGGCGCCCGGGCGGCATCCACCGTCGCCGCCCCCCCAGGGATCCCGGGCTCCGGTTCGACGTCGCACCGGCGGCCCCACAGGCTGGCCTCGATCTGAACGTCGACGATGTCGATGTCGCCGTCGCTGTCGAGGTCGAACTCGGGGGCGTAGTCTGGATCGCCCTCCTTGGCGCCCCAGCGGAGCACTACCGCCATGACGTCACGGATGTCGATCACGCAGTTGCAGTCGAAGTCGCCGCGCATGCAGCGGCCAACGTGGACCCGGCCGTTGCCCACCGCGTGGGCGATGGCGTCGGCCCCGGGGTCGGTGAGCACCGTTGGCGCAAGCTCCACCGCCGTCTCCCCCGGGTCCTTGGCTTCGATGAGGATCACGGCCAGGTCTCCGTCACCCGAGGGTCCTGGCTGGTGGCCGACGGTTGCCGCACCGAAGTGCAGGGTGCCGGCCTCGTTGTCGATCACCGGCTCCACGGGAATGACTTCCCGGCCGGTGCTGGCGAGGTAGTCCGTGAGCTTGACGTTGGTCACCTTGAAGACCTCCGGATTCCATTCCATCTCCACTTCGAAGGCCGCCAGATTGTCGACGTCGGCCACGGCCAGGGCGAAGCGGCCGCTGCCGCCGGCCCTCAGGCCAACCAAGGGGGGCCGGATGTACAGCCGTGGATCTCCCTCGGCCGCCTCCAGGGTGAAGTCGATGTCGGCGGTTACCCGGCCAGGTTCGACGGGCACCCGGTCGGCGTCCTCGACCCGAGGGGCCTCTTCGAACCACTCGGCCACGTAGCGGCCGTCGGGATCGCTGGCCCGCACGAGGTACGCCCCTGGCAACAGGCCGCCGATGGTGTAGTGGCCAGCCCGATTCGTCACCGCCCGGCCGACGATGTGGGTCGGGTCCGCCGGGTCGACGGCTACGACGAGCATCTCCGCCAGCGGGATGATGACCGTCAGCTCGGTCTGGGCCGTGACCTGGCCGGCGATGGCGCCGCCAGCGGCCAAGGCGAAGTCGATGCCGTCCACCACCTCGCCTGCTTCCACCGCCACGGGATCCGCCTCGGACAACGTTGGCGCATCGTCGAAGTACTCGGTCAGGTACCGACCCTCCGGGTCCGAGGCCCGCACCCAGTAGCTCCCCGCCGGCAGCTTGTCCACGGAGTAGAAGCCGTCGTCGTTTGTGCGGGTGCGCCAGGCCCGGGTGGTCATGTCGTCGCCGGAAATCGACGGCGGCGACGGGGCCCCCACGGGGATCGGGAACATGCCCACGGTGATGTCGATGCCGCCGACGGCCTCGCCGGCGGCGTTGGCGACCTGGCCGGCGATTGTGCCGCCGGGGGTGAGGGCGAAGTCGATGTCGCCGACGGTGCGCCCCGGCCTCACGTTCACTGGCGTCGCGCCGCGGCGGGTCGGGCTATCCTTCCACCACTCGCCTAGGTAGTTGGCGTCCTCGGGAACGGCGTGGACCAGGTACGAGCCCGGGCGCAGGCCGTCGAGGACGTAGGCGCCATTGGGATTGGTGTGGGTGGCGGCCACGGCGTGGCCGTCCGGTGGTAGCGCTTCCACCAGGACGCCCTCCAGGGCCGCCCCATCCTCGCCGACGACCTCGCCCGCTATGGCGCCGGTGGGCTCCCCAACGACCCGCACCGTGAAGGCCACGACGTCCTCGTCGGACGTGACCATGTCCTCCAGGCGCATCCGGGAGCTCAACAAGGCCACGAGCTGGTAGGTTCCCGGGCGCTCGAAGGACAGGCCTACCTTCAGGGTGCCGTGGGCAAGGAGCGGTCCGCCTTCGCTTTCCGCCTCGGCCACGTCGTGGCCCAAGGTGTCACCCTCGGCGCCAGCGGTGTTGCGGCTTCGGACGGCGAGGGCCATGCGGCCGCCTCCGGAGGCCCCTTCGGCCCACCACATCTCGTAATCTGACCAGACCTGCACTTCCTCGCCCACGTGGGCCAGGATCGTGGCGTTGACGCCCTTCTCGAAGTTAACGGCCCCCGGGGTTGTGGGCGAGGCGAGGCCCCGCTGGCTGCCCACGTACAGCCCCCCCACTGGGAAGGCGGGATCGGGCTTCGGCTCGGGGTCGGTGGCCACCGAAAGGCGCGACAAGGCTTCCCCGGCGGCCTCGAGGGCGGCGGGGGGCACCGGCGGCTCCGGCGACGGTCGCGGCCCGGCGCTAGCCGGGGGCACGAGGACCCACAAGTCGGCGGTGTCAGTATCCACCGTCCAGTCAGCCACGCCCACCGCCCGGGCCTTGGTGGTGGCACCCAGTCCAATGTGATGCAGCCCTGGCTGGAGCTTCAAGCGCAACAGCAGCCGGCCGCTGCGCTTAGCCGGGCCGAAGGCAACGACCCTGGCCTCGTCGGACGCCAGCAGCTCGCGCTCGTCGCCCCGCAGCAGCCAGGCCGACAGCTCGAACCGGGCGTACCCGGCGGTGAGGGGCAGCAGGACTGCCTCGTAGTCCGCCGCGAGGTCGACGTGCTTCGAGTTCCCCGGGGGCCGGAAGGGCGCGTTCTCGTCCGTCAGGGCGAGGCGCAGGAATGACTCGGCCGCCGAGTCGAAGACGGTGATTATCCCGGCCCTGGGGTGGGCCACCACGTAGGCGGAGGCCCCGGAAGCAGGATCGGGAAGGGGAGTCTGCGCTCCGGCGGGGGCCGCTAGGATCCCCAGCAGGAGGGCAAGGAACAAGGTGAGGGCAATGCGCACGCGCATCTTGAGAACCTCTCTGTGCTTGTGGGAGCCGGCGCGAGCTGCCAGCGCGATGGGGAGCGTCGTGGCGAGCCCGCGCGGCTCGGACGACATCCGAGGTGGTGCCCGCATGCACCGCCTCCGGACAGCAAGTGTGGCATCCACGGCCGGCGGCGATCCGGCGTGGGCACCGTGTTGCGGGACACGGCGCCCACGCCAGGACCACTGCGTCCTGGCCGGACTACAGACCGAGGGGAGGCCCGGCCGTGGGAACGCGCTGACGGGCGCTGCTTGCACCCCCCGAAGTCGGCGAACCGCCCCGGGGAGGGCGCCCGCAATCGCCCGTCCAGACATCTTTGACGCGCGTTTCGGCGATCGGATACGCCCTCCCCGGTAGAGGCGTCTACAATCGGCGCCGAGGAGGCCAAGGCCCCTGCCCCACTGGCCAGGGTCCTGCCCCACCTCGGCCCAACGCCAAAGACCCACTCCGCCCACCGCCAGGGAGGTGCCGTGACCGCATCCACCATAGCCGTCTTGGGGGGCACGGGCCCCGAGGGCCGGGGCCTAGCCCTGCGCCTGGCGGCGGCAGGACACGATCTCGTCATCGGCTCCCGGGATCCGGACCGCGCCGCTGGGGTGGCGGATGGGCTTGCGGCTGCCCTGGCCGGTCGCCACGGCGCCACGGTCCCCCGGGGGGCCACCAACTCGGAGGCCGCCCGAGCCGCCACCATCGTCGTGGTGGCGGTGCCATATGAGGCCCAGGCCGCAACCCTCAAGGCCGTGGCCCACGAGCTGCCGGGCAAGATCCTCATCGACGTGTGCGTGGCCCTCGATCGGCGGGCCGTGGCCACGGTTTCTCCTCCGGCCACCGGGTCGGCGGCGGCCGAGGCGGCGCAGATCGTGGGCCCCGACACCAGAGTTGTGGCGGCCTTCCACAATGTGGCGGCGGAGAAACTCGCCCGCCTGGACGAAGATGTTGGTTGCGACGTGCTCGTGTGCGGCGACGACGCCGGGGCCAAGGCCGTGGTGCTGGGATTGGCCAAGGACATGGGCCTGACGGCCTACGACGCCGGGCCCCTCGCCAACGCCGGAGTCGTGGAGGGCCTCACGGCCGTCCTGATCGGATTGAACAAGCGCCACGGTGGCCGATCGGCGGGAATCAGGATCACCAACCTCGATCCTCTGGACGCCTAGCAGCCGTGCCCCGGCCGGATCCCATCTCCATCAGCCCTGTCCTGGGCATGCCCCTTGTGTCGGACGGCGACGATCTGGCGGCCCTGATTGCCGCCGCCCTTGACCGAAACCACATGGACCCGGCGCCGGGGGACGTCCTCGTTGTGGCCCACAAGGTGGTCTCGAAGGCCGAGGGCCGCACGGTGGACCTCGCGGCGGTGAGGCCGGGGCGGGAGGCCAGGCGGGTGGCGGAGGTTGTGGGCAAGGCCCCACGGTTGGTGGAGATCGTGCTGGCCGAGTCCAGGCGGGTCGTCCGGGCCGCGCCGGGGGTGCTGGTTGTGGAGACCCACCACGGCTTCATCTGCGCCAACGCCGGGGTGGACCTGTCCAACGCCCCCTCCGGAACGGCGGTCTGCCTGCCCCAGGACCCGGATGCCTCCGCCCGGCGTCTCCGGCGGGGGATCGGCCGCGCCACGGGGGTCGCCCCGGCAGTGGTCGTGGCCGACTCCCACGGGCGACCGTGGCGCCTTGGGACAGTGGGCCTCGCCATCGGCGCCGCGGGGATCGGGGCCGTCGACGACTTGCGCGGCATGTCGGATCTCTATGGCCGGCCCCTCAAGGCCACCGAGGTCGGGCGGATCGACGCCGTGGCGGCGGCGGCCACCCTGGTGATGGGCGAGGCGGACGAAGGTGTTCCGGCGGCCGTGGTCCGGGGCGCCCGGTTCAGCCCCGCCGCGGGGGGCGCCCGGGACGCCTTGCGGGCCCCGGAGCAGGACCTCTTTCGCTAGCAGGCCTCCAATCGGCCTTGCCTCGAATCAGCCTTGGCTCTCCGCCTCCTCCGGCGGCCGATTCAGCTGGGTGTAGGTGCCGTTGGCGTTGACGAAGGTGCACGTGGCCGTGGTGG
>CAZXNP010000027.1:0-11572 GCA_964642035.1 uncultured Anaerolineales bacterium
GACCTCGCCGTGACCGTGGCGCGCCATCCGCGACGACGGCCGCTGTTGGTGCTTTCAGTGGCCATCGGCGTCTTCGCGCTCGGCATGATCGCCGGCACCCGCACCCTCCTCTTCGAGGGCCTGACCCAGAGTTACCGCGACTCCATGCCGCCGAGCGTCGTCCTCCACACCGCCGACACCTTTGATAGCGACTTCGTGGCATCAGTGGAGGCTCTACCGTCGGTTGACCGGGCCGAGGGTCGTCGGCGGGTGACGGTGCGCATGCTCAAGGACGACGGCAGTTACGGCGACCTAGAGCTCACGGCCATTCAGGACTTTGAGGCGGTGCGGGTGAGGGTGGTGCGCCCGGACGGGGGAGCCTGGCCCCCGGGGCCGCGGGATCTCCTCGTGGAGCGCTCGGCGGTGGACATCGTGGGTGCGGATATCGGCGACCCCCTGGTCGTCAAGGCCCCATCGGGCAAGGTGCGCCGGATGACCATGGCCGGCGTGGCCCACGACGTATCCCGGGCGCCGGCATTCCTCGAGGGACTGCCCTTCGGCTACGTGTCCTTCGACGCCCTGGCGTGGTTGGGAGAGCCCCGGGGCTTCAACGAGCTGGACGTGGTAGTTGCCGATGGCGAGATGGACACCGACCACATCAAGGCCGTGGCCGACGCCATCGCCGACAAGCTGGAGGCAAGCGGGCGGGCGGTGAGCTTCATCTGGGTGCCCGAGCCAGGCAAGCATCCCTTGGACAGCATCCTGCGCACGGTGCTCTTGATTCTCGAGTCCTTGGGCGCCTTAGCGCTCCTCCTGAGCGGCTTCCTCGTGGTCAACACGGTCATGGCGGTGCTCGCCCAGCAACGTCGGCAGATCGGGATCATGAAGGCCGTGGGCGCCAAGAGCTCGCAGATCACGTACATGTACCTCACGATGGTCGTGGCCTTCGGAGTGCTATCCCTGTTCCTTGCACTGCCCCTGGGCACCGCCGGCGCCTTCGCCCTGAGCGCCCACATGGCCGGGCTGCTCAACGTGGACCTCCGGTCCTTTCGCATGCCCGGGGAGGTGCTGGCGGTGCAGGCGGCCGTGGCCGTCGGGGTGCCCATCGCCGCGGCCCTCGTTCCCGTGGTTGCCGGCACCCGCGTCACGCCTCGGGAGGCCATGGCCAGCTACGGCCTCGGCCGAGGCCAGTTCGGAAGCAGCCGCCTTGACCGCCTCCTCCAACGGGTAGCCGGTCTCCCGGCCCCGGTCCTCCTTGCGGTCCGCAACGCCTTCCGAAGGAAGTTGCGGTCCGGCCTAACGATCCTCACGTTAGGATTCGCCGGGGCGATCTTCATAGCCGTGTTCAGCGTCCGGGCCTCCATGGCCGCCACCCTGGACGCGGTGCAGCAGCTATGGCGCTACGATGTCGTCGTCGCGTTCCCCAGGCCCTATCGGGGCGAACGGGCTGTGGCCGAAGCCCTTCGGGTGCCGGGGGTGGTGGCCGCCGAGGGCTGGGGGTTCAACCCCGTTCGGGTAGTGCACGATGATGGCACCGAGGGCACGACGGTGCTTCTGTTCGCCCCTCCCGCGAACACCGAGCTCCTGGCGCCCGACGTGGTGGCGGGACGGTGGCTCGTCCCCGCGGACGAGAACGCGGTGGTCGTGAACACGAAGATCGCCGCCGCCGAGAATGACCTGCGTCCCGGCGACGCCATCACCTTGACCCTCTTGGGCCAAGAGGCCCAGTGGCGAGTCGTGGGGATTGTCCAGGCCCCCGGCCGGGAGTCCTTCCTGTACGTCAACTACCCGTACTATGCCCGCCTCACCGGAAAGCCGGGCCGGGTGGACAGCGTCCTGGTAGTGACCGCGGACCACGGGCTCCGTGGCGAGGCTCGGACCTCGGCCGCCATCGAGGCGCAGTTCCAGCAGACCGGCCTCAGGGTCTCCTCCGTCATCCGCATCGCGGAGCGAATAGCCGACGCCGAGGCAGCCTTCCAGATACTCATCACCCTCCTCTTGGTCATGGCCGCCCTCCTGGCCGGAGTTGGCGCCCTTGGCCTGACGGGCACAATGAGCCTCAGCGTCATCGAACGAACCCGCGAGATTGGTGTGCTGAGAGCCGTCGGCGCCTCGACCCAGGCCATCGTGCGCATGGTGCTGACCGAAGCCCTGGTCCTGGGATCTGCCAGCGGCCTGATGGGCTCCGTTGTTGCGGTGCCTATGGGCAAGATGCTGAGCGACGACGTCGGCACGACCTTCATGCATGCCCCCCTCAGGTACACCTACTCGTGGTCCGGCGCCGGCCTATGGCTCGTTGTCCTCGTCGCCCTTACCGTGGCCGCGAGCGCCTTGCCAGGGCTGAGAGCATCGCGAGTGAGCGTCCGGGAAGCCCTCGCTTACGAGTAGGCAGGTGCAGAAAGGAATGCCTTGACATGAAAAGGCTCGTCGGTGTGATCGTGGTTGTCGCCATTGTGGCCGGGGCCGCGTGGCACCAGGGGTTCGTGCCCTCCCTGGCCGGCGACGATGCGCCCGCCGAGGCCACCCTGCCGCCGGTCAAAGCCCCGGAGGAAATCCAGGCGGAGGCCCGGGTGGTGCCGGCCCGTTTCGCCGCCCTGGGCCTGCCCGCCGGCGGCCGCGTCATCGAGGTGCTGGCGGCGCCGGCGGCCCGGGTGGCAAAGGGAGACGTGCTCCTTCGGGCCGACCCCCGAGAAGCGGAGGCTCGGGCGGCCAGGACCAAGGCGGACTTGCGGGCGGCGGAGGCCGCCTTCACCAAGGTCGTGACGGGCGCCTCCAAGGAGGAGCTGGAAGCCGCCGAGGCCGCCATCGCCGTGGCGGATGCCGGGGTCGACTCGGCGGCTGGCGCCGTGGCAATGGCGAAGGCGAATCTGGCAAAGCTGCTGGCGGGCCCCACGGCGGAGGAGCTGGCCATCGCCGAGAGCGAGGTTGACCAGGCCAAGAACTCCCTCTGGGGCGCCCAGAGCCAGCGCGATGCAATCTGCGGCCGTGTCGGCAGCCCCGGGGTCGAGCAGGCCGACTGCGACGGCGCAGAGGCCACCGTCGGGGTGGCATCGGAGGCCCAGCGCATCGCCACCCTCCAGCTCCAGACATTGCTCGCCGGCGCTAGGGAGGAGGACGTGGCCGCAGCCCGGTCCGATGTCCAACAAGCATCCGGGCGGCTGGCCAGCGCCCGGGCCGCCGCGCGCCAGGCACGGGCGGAGAGGGATCGAGTGGCGGCAGGCCCCACGGCCGAAGACATTACCCAGGCCGATGCCCGGGTGCAGCGGGCCCAGGCCGCCTACGATCAGGCGCGCATCCAGCTGGAGAACACGACCCTCGTCGCTCCCTTCGCCGGCACGGTGGCGGCCCTCGAGGTGCGCCTGGGAGAACAAGCAGCCCCTATGGCCCCCCTTGTACAGCTAGCGGACCTCAGCCATCTGACCGTCGAGACCGAGGACCTGACGGAGCTCAATGTAGTCAGGATCGACGACGGCGACCCGGTGGTGATTCGCTTCGACGCCCTGCCCGGGGTCGAGATGCCGGGGACCGTCACCCGCATCGAGCCCATTGGAGTCAACAAGTTCGGCGACATCACCTACACCGTCACGGTGGAGCCCAGGCGCCAGGACCCCCGGTTGCGGTGGAACATGACGGCCACCGTGGTGATCAGCCGCCGGCAATAGTCGATGCGCCTCCGGACGACGCCACCCGTTCTATGGATGTAACTCTGGGCCAGCATCCCCCATCAGCCAGGACGAGCCCACCTCGGGGTTACCACCAGTCCCCGGGCCGCGTCTGGCCCACGGCCACGGCGTCAGGAATCTCACTCTTGACAGCTGGTCACATTAACATTAAGATATTGGCCGTTCCCCCCTGCAGCGCCGGCGCCGAGTGGACTGTTGCACCCGATGGTTAGAAGTCGCGAGTTCGACCTCACCGTGATCCTAGAACGTCGGAGCGCGGTCCCGACGCGGGGAAAGGAAGCTCAAATGAGGCGCGTGCAAATCGCCACCGTCTGCGTCCTTGCCATCATTACGGCGCTGCCCGGCTCCATAGCACGGGGGGCCAGCCAGGCCCCGACGGCCAATCAGCCGTCAGTGAGCCGCCCCGCCATGCTGCCAGACCCGGGCGCCATTGTTGTGCCTGAGGGCCGGAAGTCGGGACCCACCCTTCGCTCCCTCCTTGTGGACGGCGAGTTCGGGGCGTTGGTCATCCCCGACGATCCCGAGCTCACCCCCGACGATGCCATCACCATCGAAGCGTGGGTCAAGAGAGAGAGCCGGCCCGGCTGCTCCACCATCGTGGGCAAGGACCGGGCCCGCTCGTATTGGTTCGGCTTGTGCGACGGCCGAATGCGCTTCTATTCCCGGGGTGGCGCCTTCGCGGATGGGACGGCCACCGTGCCGGAGGGCCGCTGGACCCATGTGGCCGTCGCCTACGACGGCTCTGCTCGCCGATTCTATATCAACGGCACCCTCGACCGGGTCGCGCCGGAGAACAGCACTCCTATCGGCACCAGCACCGCCGACTTGCGGATCGGAGCCGACGCGGTCCGCGGCGCCTTCTTCCTGGGAGGCATCGACGAGGTGCGCGTGTGGGCAGTGGCCCGCGACGAGGCCGATATTCGCGACGGCATGTTTGAGGTCGTGGGACGGGACCCAGGCCTTGTTGCCGCTTGGAGCCTTGACGGGAACGGCGATGATCAATTGGGGGAGCACAACGCAACAGGGGAGCAGCCCGGCAGCTACACGGTGGACGGAGCCCTCCCTCGGGACGTGACGGTGCCGGTCAGCAACGCCAACGTCACCGTTGACGGCCTGTGCGATCCGTGGGAGTACGGCCTGGCGGAGCGGGTGGCTATCGACACCCTCGACGCCCCAGCCGTCAATCTGCAGCTGTCCGGCACGGACCTGTACGTGTGCTTTGACGACATGCTCCGGGGCAATCTGTCATCGAGTTTCGCCGCCGTTCACATGGACCGGGACAACAGCGGCACCGACCCGGTGCAGCAAGGCGACTACAGATTCTCCATCACCTATCGCGGCAGCGTGACCGTCGAGGAGGGCGACGGCAACGGCAACTACCGGGTCTTGAATCCCAACCCGGGCAACTGGCAGGCGGTCCGCACCACGACCCAGGAGCGCTGGAGCGCCGAGTTCAAGATAGCGAGGACCTTCATCCTGCCGCCGACAGATCCAGAGGAGGACCCTGCCTTCGGCCTCGCCCTCTACCAGGGCGGCGTCGACGGTTTCGGCGATCGGCCGTGGCCCGCCGCCGCGGAGACGGACCGGCCTTCGACCTGGGCCCACGCAATCCTAGGTGACACCGCGGGTGAGCTGCCGCGGCACCGGTTCACGGGGGTCGTGCGCCTTGAGGCGGAGCGGGATGACCCGCGGCCCGGCCGGGGCATCCCGGGCTCGGCCGTTCAGCTCCTCACCTGGGACGAGACGGACGAGGCCTTGACCCTCGTTGACGTGGACGTGACCGATGGCGGCGGCGCCTACGAGCTCGAGTTCAAGGGCCGTGACCCTGACGCCTTCGTGGTGCGCTCCGAGGACGCCCGGGGCACCGTGTCGGTGTCCGCCAGTCCCGGGGCTCAGGGCGAGGCGATGGGTGCCAATGTGCTCTTGTACACCATCGATGCCGATCGCCCACCGGTAAATATGGACATCGACGGCGCCCTCTTCCTGGATGCCGTCTCACCCGCCACCCTACCGAGCCTGGACGAGCACTACCTCATTGTCTACGACGCCCCTGTGGCGGAAGACGACTTGTGGCCGATCGTGGAGGCCAAAGAGGAGCAGGGTTTCCGCGTCGTGGCGGTGTCGGCCCGGGACCTTGAGCGATCGGGCACCGGCCGAGACCTGGGGGAGAAAATCTTCAACTGGTTGCACGACTACTGGACGACGGTGGAGCCGGAGCCGGTGTACGCCCTCCTAGTAGGCCGGGCCGACAGGATCCCGGTGCGGGACGTCGGCTGGCTTGGCAACGATCACCGGGATCCGGGAGACCCAGACTACCACCCCCGATCCCCGACGGATTGGTACTATGCCGACATCGACTCGGGTTGGGATGCCGACGGCGACGGTTTCTTCGGCGAGTTTCTAAACTGCCGGCCCGGTGACACCTACCCGGACCCCGACGAGGGCGAGGTGGATTGCCCGGAGGCCGGAAGCCTCTCCAGGGAGGGTCCCTTCGGCGACCTTCGCGGATCCGACGACGACTTCGCGGCCGAGATCGCCGTGGGTCGCATTGCCGTCAACGAACCGGGGGAGGTGAGACGGGCCCTGATGGCCGCCGCGGCAGCGGAGCGCTCAGGGGCGCCCGACAAGCGCCGCTCCCTGCTGGCGGGGGCCATGTGGTCCTTCGAAGGCCGGTCGTGGAGCGCTCGGCAGCGGCGCAGCATCAGCGGCGGCGCCCCGGGGTCCGACGCGTGGCTAAGTGGCCCGTGGGATGGGGCACGCCCCTTCGGCGTGGACTCCGCCGATCACCTGGAGACCGCCGTTCGGCCGGCCCTCAATCCTTTCATGAGCGCCATCACAACGCTGTACGAAACCGCGAACCCCGGTAACGACCCTCGCCTTGCGCCAAGCGCCCGGCGCCCTGATTTCGGCCTCACCGCCTCACAACTCGAGGCCCAGTGGCGCGACGGCCGCAATGGCCTCATTCACCTGAACGGCAACGGCACCCGCTACGGGGTCGTCGCCGCCCACTGGGCCCACGACTGGAACGTCGATGCCCGCATCGACCAGCCAGCTCAGCCCGAGGGTTGTCGGGGCCTCACCGTCGTGCCTGGCAGCCAGGTAGGGGCACCGTGCTGGGAGCTCCTGGAGGAGACGTTGGCGGACAATCGGGCCCCCATGGCGGCCGGAGTGGCCCCAGTGGTATTCGCCAACGCCGGCTCCACCGGCAACGTCGCCTGGGTGAGTGGCGGCGCCGACGGCGCCGGGAACACCCTCGGCCTGACCATCGGCCCCCCAGCGGTGGCCGGCGATGTCCTCGGCACCGGCTCCGCCGCGGCGTGGATAGGCGCCTACACGAGCATCAAGCCCGGCGCCCTGGACGACCTCGAGACTCGCTTTGACGAGGAGCTAATGAGCGGCCTCCGGGTTGGCGACGCCCTGTGGGCGGCCCAGGCCGATGTCGGTGCCGAGCACCCCTTCGACCTGCGCTCGTATGCCGTGACCCTCTTCGGCGATCCGGCAATGAGCTACTGGGGCAACACCCCGAGCACCCGGGGCCCATGGCCCCAGTCCGGGGGCGATTGGGGCGCAACAGGGTCATCCCGATGGAGCGGCCCGGACGCCGGCCGTCTGGTGTGGTCGGCCCGGGACGGCAGCCCGTCATCGCCACCGGTCATTGGCGGCGACGGAGCCGTTGTGGTGGCTGGCCGGGGCACAGTGGTGCGCATCTCCCCCGCCGGTGTTCGCCTCGGACAATCGCCCCTGCCCGGGGCCCCAACCGGGGCCGAGGTGCGCTTCTCCCCGGCGGTCGTCACGGACGGAGTCTACGTGGCCGCCGGGGCGAATCTGTACGCCTTCGACACAGCCCTGGCCTTGAGGCAACAGACCCGCCTACCGGCAGGCACATCCGGCGATCCCCGGGTAGGCCCCGACGGCGCCGTGTGGGTGCCCACGACGGCCGGAATGGTGAGGGTGACCGGTGCCGGGGAGGCCGAGCTCCTGGGCACCGGCGCCGCCCGTGGCACCGCCGCCTTCGCCCATGATGGCAGCGTCGTCTGGTCCGAGGCCGGGGGCGTCCTCGATACCTATCGCCTGGACCTGAGGTCCGGCGACGACGACATCACCCGCCGGGTCCTGGCCCAAGGGACCGAACTGACCGCCCCCGCCGTGGCCGTCGACGGCACGATATATGTGGCGACCGCTGATGGCCGGGCGCTGGCCATCCCCATCGAAGGTACGGGTTGGCAAAGGGACGTGGGAGGCAACGTGTTGGCCCGGCCCGTCATCGCCGACGATGGCACGGTCTTCGTCCTCACCGCTGGGAAGCTGACGGCCCTCGACGGCGCGGGAGGCGCGGAACTGTGGACCGCGCGTCTACCAGTGCCGGTCACCGCCGCCCCGATCGCTGATGCCAGCCGCGTTTACCTCGCCGGAGGCTCGTCCCTCTTGGCCATCGATCGCGCCACCGGGGGCCTCGACTGGTCCCTGGCCCTCGAGGGCGGCATCGGGTCTCAGGGCAGCCCCGTCATCGGTGCCGACCGCACCCTGTACGTGCTGCGGAACGACAACTCACTGGCGGCGGTGCGGGAGGCAGGCTGGATGCCGGCCCCGTCGGCCGTAACCGCCTCCGCCGACGGCGGCGACCTCGTGGTCCGTTGGCGCGACAATAGCGCCGGCGAGGCGGGCTTCCGCGTCGACGTCTGCACCATCGATAACAAGTGTGGCAGCGAGCTGATGGCCGGGCCCAACGCCACGACAATACGCCTGCGGTCCTTCAGCCTGGAGCGAGGGTCGCCGCTGCGGTTGCGGGTCCAGGCGGTGGGGCCGGGGTCCGGCCGGACTGACGCCGGCCACACCGCCGGCGCCTCGTTGCCGGCCGACCTCCTAGCCTCGTCGTCGCAGTCCTCGGACTTCGCTGCCTCGCGCCTAACCTCGGTCCCGCCAGGGGAGGCAGCGAGCCCGACATCCGTGTCGGCCCGGGCCCTATCCTCGGACGCACTGCGTCTGGCGTGGTCATATCCCGGGGACGCCGGGGAGCTCGAGGGCTTTGACATTCGCCGCGCCCAGAGCGCCGCTGGTCCCTTCACGACCGTCGGCTTCGTGACGGCGTCCGCCCGCAGCTTCACGAATCGGTCCCTGTTGCCGAACACCCAGTACTACTACGAGATCAGGGCGCGAAACGAGCGGGGCTTCTCCGCCGCCGCTACAGGCGACGCCCGCACCTGGCGGCAGTCCCTGGCGGCGGCCTCCGAGGCCACCGCCGCCCCGGGCAGGAAAGCGGTGAACTTGTCCTGGGTCGGCGGCCTGACAGGCGTGACCTCGTGGATCATCGAGCGCCGAGACCCCGGCAACGCCGACTTCCTGGCCGTGGGCCGCGTCGGAGCCGGGACCCGGCGCTTCACCGACAGCCTGGGCCTCGCCGACGGCAAGTACTTCTACCGAATCAAGGCCGTCGGTGACAAGGCCGACTCCCCCTACCGCGGCACCAGCGTCCTGATAGTATCCGCCGCTGACAGGACCGCCGCGGTGTACCTGCCCTGGATGAGTCCAGGGCGGCACCGGTAGGGTCGCGGCTTGGCGGCAACCCCTTTGAGCACCAAGGGACCAGCAGCGCGGATCGAAGGCCGAAGGAGCCTGCGGGCCAGGCTCCTGGCCTTCGGCGCCATTGTGCCAGCTGTCATGATGGCCATGATCGCGATGCAAGGCGCCCCTTCGACGACAGCCGCGGCCAAGGCCTCGCAGCCGGCGGCGGCCCTCGAATTCGAGGCCCAACTGGGAGGCGGTTCCTTCGACGTGGACGTCGACGGGGACACGGCATATCTGTCCGTGGGGCCTAGCGTCCACATCCTCGGCATCGGCACCCTGGGCCGACCAGCTACCCTCGGCATGGTGGGGCCTTGGGGGGACATGGTGCGCTCCGTCGCGGTCCTCGACGGCGTTATGTACACCGCGGTCGGCGCCGGCGGTCTGGCGATTACGGATGTCTCCAACCCCCAGTCGCCGCGCCCCCTGGCGCAGCTGGCCCTCACTGGAGCGGCCACGGCGGTGGAGGTCTCCTCTGACCGGGGCTTCGTGGCGCTGGACGGCGCGGGCCTAGCCCTCGTTTATATCGGGGACCCAGGGGCCCCGGCTTTGGTATCTCGCCTCGACGAACCCAGCCTGGGGGGCAACCTGGCCGTCACCCCGGACGGCGCCACCGTGTATGCCCTCGCCGGCGGCAATGCGGACCCGACAGCGGGGGGAGTTGTAGCCATCGACGTGACGAACCCGATGACACCCACGGTGGTGGCCCGGTTCGGACCAGGGGCCACGGACCTGGCCCTGGATGGGGACCGCCTCCTCTTGGCGACGGACCGGGGCATGGCCGTGTACGACGTAGCGGATGCGGCGGCACCGGTGGAGGCCGGCCATTGGGAGGGAGACCCGGCCTTGGCCGTGGCCGCCGACGCCGGCCGGGCCTTCGTGGCATCCGCCAGGGGCGGCATCGACGTCATCGACCTGGCCACGGTGTCCGCCGCCGATAGGCGCCTCACCACCGAAGGTTGGGCTGCCGCCCTGGCAACCTCCGGGGGGCGCCTCGCCGGAGCCATCAATCGAGGCCCCATCGACGGCGATCCCTATGCCGTGGGGGGCGGATTGGCAGTGTGGGATGTGGCTCGGAACGGCAACCCGGCGATTCGCACCACCTACGCCGCCCCAAGCGGCCAGGCCCATGGGGTGGCGGAGGCAGGCCGGGTGGTGTTCATGGTCGACGGGGGCGACGGGATGGCCTCCCCGGGCCGAGCCTGGAGCATCGAGGCAGGGGACGCGGGGGCGCCCTTTCCCGATGGGTCGGCGACGACCCCCGGACGCCCGTACGACGTGGCCGCTGCCACCCCTTACGGTTTCGTTACCGCGGCGGATGGCTTCCTGGTAGTTGACAGCACAGAGACAGGGGTGCTCAGAGCCGCCCTTCGCGCCCCGGACATCGACCTCGGCGACTCCGGCCTTGCCACGGACGGTTGGCTGCTCTATGCCGTCAGCGCGGCGGGCCTTGAAATCGTCCAAGTGTCGAATCCGCTACGGCCCCGGGAGATGCCGTTGGCCGCCGTGCCTGACCTGGGTCCCATGTCGGCCGTGGTCCTGGCGCCGGGCCGAGCCTACACCGCCGGCGAGGGAGGCCTGGCGGTTCTGGACGTTCGTGTGCCCTCGTGGCCCCGAACCCTGGCGCGCATGCCTGGCCTCGGGCCGGCACTGGACGTGGCGGCTATGGGCACGACGGCATGGGTTGCCAACCGCGTCGACGGCCTTCGCGAGGCCGACGCCTCCGTGGTGGCCCGTATCGGCGAGGTGGCCGCCATCGAGGGACCTGGCCTCGTAGCCGTCGCCGCCGCGGCGGGCCACCTCGTGACCCTGGACGAAGACGGCACCGTGGCCCTGATCGACACCTCCGAGGCGAGGCCACGGGTCGTGGCCACCGCCGCCGCCCCGGACTGTGCCCGGGACAGTGCCGGAGTCCCCCTCCGCCTCCGCCAGGCGGGTCTGGCCGTCCGCGGCCAAACCGTGTACGTGGCCCGGCCCGATCGGGGCCTCTTGACGTATCGAGCCACGGGGGTCGACATCACGCCGCCGACGCCCACCCCCACTCCCCCGCCCACCGGCCACCGAGTCTTCCTCCCAATCGTCGCCCGGCGGGCGGCCATCGGCAATCCCCCCCTCAGGTTTCGCGAAGCGGCGCGGTACTCCCCCCTCAATACCCAGAGCTACGGCTTGGCCCTCCGTGGCCAGGTTGCATATGTGGGGCAGCAGGGGGGCGGCCGCAGCTGGCTGGAGACAGTGGACGTCTCCCACCTGCCGGCGGCTGCCGAGATCGGCCGGGTGGAGCCTCTGGCGGCCACCCCCTTGAGGCTGGGCCTTCGCCGCGACATGGTTCTGGGGGCGTGTGCGGGTCG
>CAZXNP010000028.1:0-11568 GCA_964642035.1 uncultured Anaerolineales bacterium
GGTCTTCGGCCTGGTATTCGGGCTACAACTGTTCGTCGTCCTCGTGGATCTATGGGGGCCCGCGGCGCGATTGAGCGAGCGCGACTGACGCCGCTCTCGGGTCGCCGGGTAGAGTGCGCGCGCCCGCTGTCCCAGGCAACTTGCCACTACCACCACCTGCCCCCCTCGCGCTTCCTTCGAGAACGCAGCCACTGTACCCCGCGTGGGGCCCCCCCGGGGCCCCCTCCGCGGTACCGGTTTTGCCCGCCGCCTCGATGCCCAGGCCGGCCGTGGCGGCGCGGGCCCATCCTTCTCGGCCCGATACTACCATGGCCCGGCGGACCCCTTGCGCCGTGGCGGCGTCCACGGCGCGACGCCAGTCTCCGTGGGCCTCGCGGGCGGCGGCGCCGGGCAGGCCCTGGACCTCTGCCAGCAGGTGGGGCACGGGCACAACGCCATCCCGAGCTATGGCCGCCGCGACTAGGGCCATGTGCAGGGGCGTCACCAACAGCTCCCCCTGGCCGAAACCAGCGGCTGCTAACTCTGGCGGCGGGATACCAGGATCAACGCTGATGACCCCAGGGGTGACGGCCAGGGGGAAGGGGGGCGCCTCGTCAACGCCAAAGGCCTGGGCCAGGCGCCGGAACTCCTCCGGCCCCAAGGCGGTTGCCAGGCGAGCAAATGTGACGTTGCACGACCAGGCATAGGCATGGGCAATGTCGAAGCGCCTCACCCCTTCCGGGTTGTTGCCGCATGCCACCTGGTAGCCGTCGAAGGTCTCGATGGCGGCACCATCATCCACCATTGTACCGAGGTCCACCAGACCCGCCTGGAGGGCCCCGGCCAAGGTCACGGTCTTCCAGGTGGAGCCCGGGGGGTAGCGGCCCTGGGTGGCCCGGTTGAACATCCGCTTCTCCGGGTCATGGGTGGGATACGTTCCCGCGTCAAGGGCTTCCGGGTCGAAGGTCGGCAGGCTCACCAGGGCACGAATGGCCCCTGTGTCCACGTCGATCACTACCACTGCCCCCTCCCGGGGGCTCAACGCCTCGGCGGCCGCCGCCTGCAGGACGGCATCCAGGGTGAGGCGCACGTCCCGCCCGGTCTGGGGGCGGTGGAGGAGCCGGGTGGCCAACAGCTCTCGGGGGGAGAGGCCCAGGTCGCCCCGGAGCGCCGCGTCGTAGGCCGCCTCGGCCCCTCCCGATCCGTATGAAGCGCCGCCGAGGCCGGCTCCGTAGCGCCATGTCTGATAGCCCGTCACGGGCGCGGCCCATGGGATTGGGTACGATCGGGCCGGCAGGCCGTCGCCGAAGGAAGTCTTGGCCAGAACCGTGCCCCAGCGGTCCAAGATAGCGCCGCGATGGATGCGCCGGTCGAAAGCGATGCGCCGCGGATTGTCCGGCCGGGCAGAGAGGGCCTGGGCCTCGATGAAGCCCCAGTAGAAAGTCCCCAGGCCCAGGATGGCCATGGAAGCCAAGGCCATTCCAGCGACTCGGGGAACGCTCCTGACCAAAGACGGCGTCACCGGGTGCCCCCACCGGAAACCCGCACCAGAAGCCCAGCCGCGGCGCTGCTGGTAATCATTGATGTGCCGCCATAGGCGAGGAATGGCAGGGTGATGCCCGTTATCGGGAACAGCCGGAGGATGCCGCCGACTATCACGACTGTCTGGATCCACAGCGCCATGGTCAGGCCGGCGGACAGATAGCCGGCATAGGCATCTCTGGCCCGCATGGCCACCATCCAGCCCCGAATGTAGAGGACCGCGTACAGACCCAGGAGGGCTGAACTGCCCGCCAGGCCGAGCTCCTCCACGACGGCGGCGTACACGAAATCGGTGTGCACCGCAGGAATGGCCGTGGGCTGGCCTTCGCCAAGGCCCGTCCCCAGGACTCCCCCCGCCCCCAAGGCCATGGTTGACTGAACGAGCTGGTACCCGGCGCCTGAGGCGTCGGCCCATGGATCCCGCCACACCGCTGTCCTGACGCGCACTACGTCGACGTGGCCTTGAAGAGCCCAAGCCCCAATCGCGAAGGCCACCAGGCCAGCAACCACGTAGGAGCCCTTGCCGCTGGCCAAGTACAGCATGCCCACGCCGATGGCATACAGCAGGAGGGCAGCGCCGAGGTCGCGCTGGGCCGCCAGCAGCACTAGGCTGGCGCCCAGCATGACTGCCAAGGGGGCCAGGTACGGCACAGGCGGCACGCGCACTCTTCCAAGGCGGGTGGAGGTGCCCCGGAGGAGGGCCCCGCGGTCCGCCAGATAGCCGGCCAGGAATACTACAAGAAGGAGCTTGAGCACCTCGGAGGGCTGGAACTGCCACCGGCCGACGCCTAGCCACAGCCGAGGCGCATCTGGGGCCGGCCCACGGCCGAGGACCAAGGTGGCGGCCACGAGGACCACCCCAATGATGGCCCACGTGTAGCGGTACCGCCGCAGCAGCCGCAGGCCGATCGGTCCCACGGCGAAGAAACCGGCCACGGCGACGCCGAGGATGAGCCAGGCGAAGTGGCGGGTGGCCAAGGCCGGGGCCAAGCGCTGCGCGAAGGCCAGCCCGACGGACATGAGTGCCAACAGGGTCGGAAGAATCACCTGGTCGGCGCGACTGCCACGCCAAGACAAGACGAGGTGCAGGGCCATGAAGCTGGCCACAAGGGCTACGGCCGGGGACAGCTCCGACGTTGCCGCGGCACCCGAGGCGAGGGCGAGGGCCACTTGGCAGGCCACCGCAAGGGCGGCCGCCGCACCCAGCAGAATCAGCTCGGCGGGGCGCGTGCGCCAGCGCAGGACAGGCCAATGACGAAGGTGGCCCTCGCGGCTACCGGTTGCAGAGATCACCCTTCGAGATGACGGCCAACAATTGGCTCCAAGCGCGCCACAACGGCCGGGTCCATGGCCTCAGGCGGCGTGATAATCGCCGCTGCCAAGGCGTCCCGGCAGGTGCAGGAGCTCCGGGAGATCAAGGCCGGCATGGCGGCGTTCACGAAGGTCTTGGCGTGGTCCGTTGTCTTTCGGAGCCGCTCGATCACCATGCCAGCGGTGACGTCGTCTGCCGATTCGTGCCAGACATCGAAGTCGGTGACCATGCACACGGCGCCATAGCAGATCTCTGCCTCCCGTGCCAAGGCTGCCTCGGGCATCGTCGTCATCCCCACCAGCTTGAATCCAGCGGCGTGGTGAAACAGGCTCTCTGACCGGGTGGAAAAGCGCGGACCGCCAATGACCACCAGGGCGCCGCCGTGGTGCACCTCAGTGTCGACAAGGCTCGTGGCTGACAGGAGGTCGGCGCGCACTGTCCGGCAGAAGGGCTCGGCAAAGTCGATGTGGGCAACGAGGCCAGGCCCGAAGAAGCTCGACGGGCGCCCGGACGTGCGGTCCACGATGTCGCTGGGCAACACCAGGTGCCCTGGCTCATAGGCCTCGTGGAGGCTGCCCACCGCGTTGACGGCCACGATTCGCTGGACGCCAAGGGTCTTCAGGGCGAAGATATTCGCCCGATAGGGCACTGCGTCCGGCGGCAGTCTGTGGCCTGGCCCGTGGCGGGCCAAGAATGCCACATTGGTGGTGCCAACGTGGGCGATGGCGATCTCGCCGGAGGGGTCGCCAAAGGGAGTGCTGATCGACAGGCGTTCAGCGATCTCGATGCCGTCCATCTCGTAGAATCCGCTGCCGCCGATGATCGCGATCCTGGCCCTCACGGCACCTCCTGACGGCGGCGGAGTATAGTCCCCGGCGGCGCGCCCGGACAACGGTCAAGCCTCCGGTAGCACAATGCGAAAACGAACCGCCCCGAACTGCACCACATCCCCCGACCTGACTATGGCGGGCGCCTCCGGGGCAAGGCGGCGATCGTTGACGAAGGATCCGTTGGTGCTGCCGAGGTCCTCGGCCCACCATGCGCCGTCATGGAGCGTCAGGGTGGCGTGGTGCCCGGACAGGGTAGCGTCGGGGATGACCACCGACGCCGCGAGGTCGCGGCCGACCACAGCGACGGGGTCGAGGGTGAAGACGGTTCCAGGGGGCCAGCCGCTGTCGCCTCCCGCCAGCACAATCAACCGGGCGCCCTGTCGGTCAGCATCTTGCGGACGCTGGCTGGCGAGGCGCCGCAGCTCCAGCAACGTGATCCAACCAACCGCTCCCAGAAACGTGTACAGGAGGATGAGGACGAGAACGCGGGCGAAGAACAGCTGAGCCTCGTAGGGTGCCATGGCCTCAGGGAGAATCGCGGTCGTCGGGACGCAGCTGGAATACGGCGGCGCCCAGTCGCACCTCGTCCCCGCACCGGAGCATGCCCCGGGTGATGCGGCGGCCGTTGACGAAGGTGCCGTGGGTGCTGCCCAGGTCCTCCAAGAGCCAGTGCTCATGGACCGGCGTGAGGCGAGCGTGGTGACGGGAGACCGTCTCCTCGGGCAGGACTACGTCGTTGTCCAGGGCGCGGCCTAGGCCGATCTCGTTTCCGGCGAGGGGGATGGGAGCCCGGCCCGGGATTATGACGGCCAGGGGAGACATCTTTGGCGCTGGCCTCGGGGCGAGGTCGATGGCTATGGTGCCCTGGGCCACGCTTCCAGGGCGGGGGATGGCTTCCACAAGGTCGGCGTCGACGCGGATGTCGGCGGCCCGCATGCCGGGGTCGGCTACTAGCTCGACCGATGGCGCCCCGACGAGGACAAGATCCTCCTCCCGGGCGCGCCGGGCCACGAAGGCCTCGAGCTCCATGCGCAGAGCGGCCTCAAATCCCGAGAAGGCGGCCATGGTTTCCGGCGCCAAGATGAGGCGGTAGCGATTCGGAACGAAGGTTCGGCCCGCCCCGACCGCGCGATGGTCGACCATCGCCTCGTCCAGGCGCCGGGCAAGATCGGCCGGTTGGACGCGGGCCCCAAGGAGTCGGCCAAGACGCCCCTCAAGGGTCGCGGCCACCCAGTCCTCGAAGCGCTGCAGTGCGGTCATGCGCCTGATTATAAGGGGGCGAGAAGGCATCGGGCCAAGGAAGACCGCCGCGGCGCCTCGCCCCTAATCGAAGTACCGGCTAGCCTGACGAGCTATGGATAGCGTTGCCGACAGCCACCAGGGGACAGCGGCCATCTGTGGCGCCTTCGCCCTCGTGGTGGCGCCCATCTACCTGTTCCTTCGCTACTTCGTGTCCCTGGTGCGCCACGCCTACGGCTTTGCCGAGGACACCGATGACACCGGCCCCGAGATCCGAGTGTGTCCAGGCTGCGACACGTCAGTGCTGGAGACCGATCTCGATCGGTGCCTGGCATGCGGCACGGCGTTGCCGCCGCTCATGGTGACCCCCCAGGCGCCGAACGAGGAGGGGGCGCCGGAAGCCGGCGGCGGTTCCTGAGGGTTGGATCCTGGGGGCCGCCGGCTTGCGACGCTTTAAGTCGGGCCACTATAATCGCCGCCCCATGGACGGGAGAACGCTTCATGAATAGCTCAGTGGCGCTGGCATGAGCCCGTCGGCCAGGGCCAAGGCGCGGCCGTCGCCGGTGTCCCAGGGTTGGGGCCGGCGCCTCGGCGGCCTGGCTCGAGACACCGTCGAGGCCCTGGTGCTCGCTGTGGTCTTGTACGTCATCCTCCAGGTGTTCGTCCAGAACACCGTGGTGGAGGGCTCCAGCATGCAACCCAATTTCGTCGATTCGGAGCATCTGCTAGTGAGCAAGCTGGCCTATATGAAGGGAGCGCCGCACCGGGGGGACGTCGTGGTGTTCCGGGTGCCCGGTCTTGGCGGCGAGGACTTCATAAAGAGGGTCGTGGCACTGCCTGGCGAAACTGTCGAGCTCCGTGACGGTGTGGTGTTCGTGGATGGGGCGCCCCTGGAAGAGCCGTGGGCCCCCTCGGCTGATACCAGTGATTTCGGCCTCTACCGGGTGCCCCCAGGCCACGTGTTTGTGCTCGGTGACAACCGGGCCGACAGCAACGACAGTCGGGTCTTCGGGCGGGCCGCATCCGGGTTGCCCGGGTTGGATGAGCCGGCCATTTCCTTGGACCTCGTCGTTGGCAAGGCCTGGCTCACAGTGTGGCCGCTCCAGTCCGTTGGACTGGTGCGGGCGGATGCCCCGGGACCGGGCAGGTCCGGGCCGTAGGTGCGGCTTCATCGCGCCAGGCCGACGGCGGCTTGAAGCTCACTGTCCTGGGCGCGAGCGCCGTCCAGCCTAACCCTGGCGGCGCCTGTGCCGGCTACTTGATTGACTGCGGCGGTGGCTCAATCCTGGTTGACTGCGGGTCGGGAGTGGCGGCCCACCTGCAGCAGCTGACGGATCCGTCCCAGCTGGGGGCGATCATCGTGTCTCACCCTCACCCGGATCATTTCCTAGACCTGGTGGCCCTGCGCTACGGATTCCTTTTCGCCCCGCACCGACGGCCGCCGCCCCGTATCGAGGTTCATGCCCTATCATCGACCCTAGAGGTTCTGGAGCGGGTAGGTCGCGCCCTGGCGCCGGAGGGCGGGTTCTGGGACTGCTTCGAGCTGAAGCCCTTCGACTTTAGCGGCGTCCTCGAGGCGGCAGGAGTACAGGTGACCTTCGCTCCGTCCAGGCACTATGTGGAATGCGCGGCCATGCGGTTCGAGGCCGATGGGGGGGCCATCGCCTACACCGCCGACACGGGCCCCAGCGAGGACGTCATCCGCCTGGCCACGGGGGCCGACTTGATTGTCGCCGAGTGCACCCTCTCCACCCGGGCGGGGAGCGAGGACGAGTGGGGTCACCTCGCGCCGGCGGAGGCGGCGGACCTGGCCGCCCGGGCCGGCTGTGGCCGCCTCATTCTGAGCCACTACTGGGCGGCGGACGATCCGGCGGCCCTCGAGAGGTCGGCAGCTGGTGTCTTCCGTGGCTCGGTCATGATGGCCAAGGAGCTCGAGTCGCATGTCGTCCCCTGACACCCTACGGCGCCTCGTGTCCGCTCGGCCAGACGAGGGACGGGTCGTGGTCACCGGCGCAGGCGTGATCTCATCCATTGGCATGGACTTGGACACGTATTGGCGCCACGCTCGAGCCGGCCAAAGCGGCATCCGGCATATCCAGCAGTTCAACGCTGACGCCTATCCGACCACCATCGCCGGGCTGGTTCCGGAGTTCACCGTGCCCGACTTTCTGCCGCGCAAGGATGCCAAGCGAATGGCCCGCTTCAGCCATTTGGCGGTGGCGGCGGCCCGGCAGGCCCTCCTTGACGCGGGCCTTGGCCTTCGCCTCGAGGAACCCCGGGCTGGCGTCTACCTCGGGTGTGCCGTGGGCGGCCTGGATGTGACCCAGGACGCGGCTGAGGTGCTGCGGACCCGGGGTGGCATGCGGGTTTCACCGTTCTTCATCGTCATGTCGCCCGCAAACATGGCCAGCTTTCATGTGGCCAATCAGTTCCGGGTTCTGGGCTACAACAACACTTGCACAACCGCCTGCGCGGCGGGGACCCAGGCCATCGGCGAAGCGACGGAGGTCATCCGCCGCGGGGACGCGGACATCATGGTAGCTGGGGGCACCGAGGCCGGCCTTTGCGAGCTCGCCCTCGCCAGCTTTTGCGTGGGCAAGGCCTTCAGCACCCGGAACGACGAGCCAGAGAAAGCGAGCCGGCCCTTTGACGCTGATCGCGACGGCTTCGTGGGCGGCGAGGGTTCCGGCGTGGTGATCCTGGAGCGCCTCGACCGAGCCGTCACCCGGGGGGCCAAGATCTACGCGGAGGTGCTAGGCTACGGAGTCTCCAACGATGCCTACCACCTCATCGCCCCGGATCCCACTGGTGCCGGCTCGGTCCGCGCCATAGAGGCGGCCCTCGCCAACTCCGGAGTGCCCCGGGAGGCCGTCGACTACATCAACGCCCATGCCACTGGTACCACCCTCGGCGACGTGGCGGAAACCCTGGCCATCAAACAAGTCTTCGGGGCCCGGGCCTACGACATCCCAGTGAGCGCCACCAAAAGCATGATCGGGCACCTCTTCGGCGCCGCCGGCGCGGTGGAGGGTATTACTACCATGCTGGCTCTGCGGGACGGGGTGTTGCCACCAACAATCAACTTGGAGCATCCGGATCCCGAGTGCGACCTCGACTACGTGCCCAACTTGGCGCGAGAGGCCGACATTTACATTGCCATGTCGAACTCCTTCGGCCTCGGGGGCCAGAACGCCGTTGCCCTGTTTGGGCGGTTTCTCGACGATACTGTAGGTCATGGTTAGCGCCCCACATCTTTAGCGCTTTGAACCGGCGTCGACGGCGACTCGACGCGTGAGCCCCACGGGAGGGCACCCATGATCGATGGCGTGGCCATCAAGGACCTGACACCCAACGGCGACGACCGGCAGGTGTTTCGCGAGGTCATCAGGGTTTCGGATCCCTTCTTTGCCGAGGGCTTCGGCCAATTGTCATACGCCCTCATGTACCCAGGCTGCACCAAGGCCTGGCACTTCCATCGCCAGCAAGTGGACTGGTGGTATGTCCCCACCGGGGCATTGCGCCTGGCCTTGTACGACATGCGCGCCGACTCCCCAACCGGGGGCCAGGTGCAGGACATTCGATTGGGCCCCGACACCGGGACCGGTCATCGGGTGGTGCGGATCCCGCCCCTCGTGGCCCACGGCTGCAAGGTCATCGGCGGCGTGACTCAGCTCTTCTACGTGACGTCTCGGGTGTACGACCCCGCTGACGAGGGCCGTCTGCCCCACGACGATCCCGACATCGGCTACGACTGGCGGTCGCCGCCGCCTATCACGTAGGAACTACATAGGAGCTGGGGAGCCGGGTCTGGGCGTGAGGCCAGGGCGGTCTCTGGGCCCTCCCTGTACCTGTCAGTGCTTGGTCCAATGGCATCGGCGGCGGCGTCGGCCGTGGGGCCAGGGTTGGCTGCACGGACGGTGTTGCCTTGGCTCCGGGGGGCTCGGAAGACGGCGTTGGCGGCGGCGACGGAGTGGCCCCGGTGCCTGGCGGACCAGCCGTGATGCTGGGGGCAGGCAGGCCTGGGGTTGACGCGGGCGGCGTATACCACGTGGTGGGCATTGGTTTCGGGCCCGCTGGAGGGGGCGGGAAGTGAGGTGGTCGTGCCGGTGGTGGCGCCGGCGGCCATCGCCTTGGCGGCGCCAGGGGCCGGGGCAGGTAGAGGTGCTGCCCTACATAGATTGTGTCGCCGGTGAGACAGTTGGCGTCTCTCAGGGCGGCAACGGTCAGGCCGACGTTGAGAGCCAAGGCGTAGAGGGTGTCGCCGGCCACGACCCGGTATGGGAACCAGCCCCCAGGGGGAGAGCACCTGACCACCCTTGGGGCGATGGCCCTGGTGCCCGGCGAAGCTCCTGGCGTCGGCCCCTGGGCCGCCGCAGGGACCTGGGCGACTAACCAGTCTATCGCCGCAAGGGCGCGGTCGCCGCCGACCTGCACGGTGGTGCTGTACTGGCCGGGCGGCCAGCCGCCCGGCACCGCCATGGGCACATCGTCGGCGCCGGCCCCTGAATAGGGCCGTGAGCCCCGGAACATCAAGGCGCCCGTGACGTCGGTGGTGCGCACCGTCACGGTCGTGTTGTCCATGGCACCGTACTCGAAGTGGAGGTAGATGACGGGAGTAGCCGTCTCAAAGCGGGAGCGCGCCGAGGCCCCCGGGCGGGGCGCCGTGTAAAAAGTGCCGACGGCCGGGGCGCTCCCCGGGGCGTCCCCGAGGGCGCCCAGGGGGGGCGAGGCCACGAGGTAGGAGCCGAGGGCCGCAATCTCCCCGCTAGCCGTGTGGCCGCCGGCCTCGACGGCGAGGCTGCCGGCGGCGGACCACGTCATGGCCTCGAGATCGAGGCGCAACAAGTCAAGGGCTACCCCAGCGCCATATCGGGGCTGAGGCGGCAGCGCCACCCTGAGGACCGCGGGTCGCGAGAGGGCGACATTCCATGGCCTCAGGTCGACAAGGCCAAGGGGCAGCCGTCCCAAGGGGGGCGGTGCCGGGAGCAGGCCGGGTTGATCGACGCACGTGACCCTCACGGGCGCCGCGGCGGCCAGGGCGTCCGTGGCAAAGGCCACCCGGGTGGCGCCCTCTGCGCAGCCGCCCACGATGCCTCCGTACTCGGGCACCACCAGGGTTGGCGGCCCAGTGGCGGTCATGAGAACCAGACCCAAGTCGAGACCACCGACGCCAATTGTGGCGGTGATGGTCCGGGGCAGATGATCGTCGCCAGGTCTGAGCACCATGCCCACCGTGCCCGGGGCAATGGCATCGAAGCGAACCCGGCCGTCGGCCTGGCTCATCGTGTGGCGGCCGCGGCCCGCCAGCTCCGCCCTCACTCCAGGCACTGGCAGGCCGGATGAGGCGCCAACGAGGCGTGCTTGGAGCACTCCCCGACCTGGGGGGTTGGGGGTAGACACTGCCATCGAGGTAGCAGCAGACGGCGCCGGGGCCAGGGTCGCCGGAGGAAGCGGCGGAGTGCCGGACGATCGGCCGCAGCCAGCGGCGCTGGCCACCACTGCCGCCGCCGCCAGGGCCGTCGGAAACAGAAGCCCGGACCTTGACATGACGCGCTGGGGGTCGAACGCGAGCATGGATAACTCCCGGCGGTTGCCCTCGCCGCTGGCGACAGTCTACCATATTCCGCTCTCCGGCCGCCAGCTCGCCCCGGTCCTCGGGCCCCCGGGCATCGCGGCCCTCTCTTCGTAGCCGGGTCGGGAGGGTCGGCGCCGGGTAGGGGTGGGCGCTCTCATCGGCCCCTCACGTTGCCCCGGTACCATTTCGGCAGCGGATCCGTTAGAATTGCGCCACGATGCTTACACGCCGTAAGACTTCGGCGGCCGCGGCCGCCGCGGGCCCGGCACCAAAGTTCCCAACCACCCGGTGAACAATGCGCCAGCCAAACCGTTTGCACACTTTCAAGCTCGATCGCCGTGGCCTTGCCCGATTCTTCGGCGAGAGGGAGGCCGAGGTCATGGAGGCCGTGTGGGCGCTGGGGGAGCCGACCGTGGCCCAGGTATGCCGGCGCCTGGGGGCCGATGCGAACTACAAGACCGTCATGACCGTCATGAACCGCTTGGTCGACAAGGGCGCCCTGGGTCGGCGCCGCGTATCCAGGGCCTACGCCTATAGAGCTGCTGAGTCGCGCTCGGCCTTCGAGGAGCGCGTGACCCGTCGGGTGGCCGAGGGACTGGTACAGGAGTTTGGCGACCTCGCCGTGGCGCAATTCGTGGACGCCCTTGATGCCGTGGATCCAGATCTGGTCGACGAGCTGCGCCGGGTGTTGAGGCAACACGCCGAGGACGGGGGCGCATGACAGCCGGGGCCCGACCCCATCGCCGCGGCCGCTGGGCGGCGGACCTGCCCCTGGCGATTCTCATCGCCATGGGCGCCGCTTTCGTGGCCGGCTTGGTAGGGGTGGCAATGGCTGGGGCTTCCAGAGGAGGTCCCCTCGAGTTGTGCCAGGCCGTGGCCCAGGGCGTCGCCGGCAAGGTGGCGGCCATGGGAGTCTTGACGCCGGTGGGTCTGGTGAGCGTGGTTGTTCTAGCCGGAGCCTTGGCTTTGGCTCATCAACTGTGGGTCACTCGGCGAACCCTCCGCCGCCTTCTCGCGCCGGCGACGCCGGCCCGTGGTGGCGTGGCAACGGCGGCCGCCATCGCTGGCCTCCGCCAGCGGGTGGCGGTGGT
>CAZXNP010000029.1:0-11400 GCA_964642035.1 uncultured Anaerolineales bacterium
CTACCTCGAGAGTCGCGGCGCAGCGCGTGGGCGCGCGCAGCCCATCGGGCGCTGTGCCGGAGACACTCGATTTCGTAGGCTGACTTCAGCATCATGACCTCGTCGACGGCCCGACCCACGGGGAGCAACTGCCCGGCAGCAACCTCAGACAGGGGTGGCCCCGAATAGCCCCACAGGGGCGGATAGCCGTCAACGTCCACGCCGAGACGCTGGCGCGGTCGGTCCAGACCACGACTCGCCAGGACGTCGGCCAAGGCAGCCATAGGGTGCCGTGGGCCGGGATACTCGTCGTAGGTCGCCACCTCGTCGACGGCCGCGGACCCGCGGGCGTGATCTCCCTCGAGAAACGGCACCAAGAGCACCATCTCACCGTCGCCAAACGCGACGCCAACGATGGGCCTTTCCGTGGGCACGAACTCAAAACCGGACATATACGCCACGTACGCCGGTAGGAACAGGACCACCGCGTCCAGACTCTGGCCAGCCACCCTGTCGGCCAGCCGCAAACGGCGATCAACGACCTCACCGCTTGCCAGGCTCCGTTGGCCGCTCACTCGACCAGGGGCGGATACTCGCGAGGATCCACTTCGCTCATTATGTGGTACACCGCCTCGGCCACATCCTCAACACTCGGTTTCGAGAAATAGTCGCCGTCGGAACCGTAGGCCGGACGGTGCTCCGTTCCGGACAGCGTGCGCGGCTCCGAGTCCAGCGACCAGTAGCCGTGCTGCGCCTCCATGACCTGCCGAAGCATGTACGCGGTGGTGCCCCCAGGAACATCCTCGTCCACGAACAAGATTCGCCCCGTCTTCTCGAGAGAGCGGCCGATCAGGCCGGGCCGATCGAAGGGCAGCAGGCTCTGGACGTCGATGACCTCGGTATCGATGCCCACCCCCGCCAGGCGCTCGGCCGCGGCCAGAGCTATTCGGCAGCAGGCCCCGTAGGTGACAACCGTGACGTCGTCACCGGATCGCAGTACCTCCGGCACTCCCACCTGAACCTTCACCTTGTCGATGTTCGTGGGCATCGCCTCCCGGATTCGATACCCGTTGAGCACCTCAACCACCAAGGCCGGTTCGTCGGCTTCCAGGAGGGTGTTGTAGAAGCCAGCCGCTCTGGTCATATCTCGGGGCACCAGCACGTGCATACCCCGGACGAGATTGATGATGCCGGCCACTAGCGAGCCTGAGTGCCAGACTCCCTCCAGGCGGTGACCGCGGGTGCGCACGATCACGGGGGCCGCCTGGCCCCCTGCTGTTCGCCATCGGAGCGTCGCTAGGTCATCGGACATTATCTGAATGGCGTAGAGGAGGTAATCCAGGTACTGGACCTCCGCGATGGGCCTCAGGCCGCGCATCGCCATGCCGATGGCCTGACCGATGATGGTGGCCTCCCTGATGCCGGTGTCCGACACCCGCAGCGGGCCATACTTCTCCTGCAAGCCCCGAAAGCCCTGGTTGACGTCCCCGATCCGGCCCACGTCCTCGCCGAAGGCAATGACCCGTGGGTCCCTCGCCAGCATGGCGTCGAAGCACGCGTTCACGATCTCGAAGCCCATCGGCCGGGGGGGGTTCTCATCGTACTCGGGGGCCACGGGGGACACCCCCGATACGGCAGTGGGAGCCTCGGAGTAGAGGTGCGCGGCGTATCGCTCCGTGCTCTGCTCCGCCTCCGCCGCCCACAGTCCGGCAAGCGCCTGTCGCGCCGGGCCGGACGCGTGCCGGGTGACCATCAGGGCACGGCGCATGGCTTGGGCGCTATGCCGGCGAAGCGGGATCGACTGGCCCGAGAGTTCCTCGACGAGGGAGCGCAGCTCGTCTCCGTCGGCCACCTCCCCCATGACGGCCTCGATTGCCGCAACGGCCCGACCACGGTCCTCCTCAAGATCGGCGATGAACCTCGCCCACTCTTCGGCCCTTGCCGCCTCGACCCCCTCGTGACACCGGGCCTCCAGATCGTCGAGTTCCTCCGGCTGGGCCACGCCCTGGGCAATGATCCAGCGCCGCATCTGGCGCAGTCCGTCCCACTCTTTCTCCCATTCCAAACGCGCTGGCGACTTGTAGCGCTCATGGCTCCCCGAGGTGGAATGGCCCAGGGGCTGGGTCAGCTCCGTGACGTGCACGATGGTTGGCACATGGTCGGACCTGGCCAACTCGGCCGCCTCGGCATAGACATCGGCGAGGGCGGCGTAGTCCCAGCCTTTTACGGTTCGAATCTCGTAGCCGGCGCCGCCCGGCTCCCGCTGGAAGCCGGCGAGAACAGCCGACAAGTCCGTCTTGGCGATCTGAATGGCATTTGGGACGGAAATGCCGTAGCCGTCGTCCCATATGGAAAGCACCATGGGCCCCCCCAAGACCCCCACGGCGTTCACCGCCTCCCAGAACATGCCCTCGGCACAGGTGGCGTTGCCGATCAGTCCCCACGCCACCTCGGCGCCGCCCCAGGAGAACCCCTTGACGGCGGCGAGGTCTTCAAGCTCCCGGTACAAGCGAGAAGCGTAGGCCAAGCCAACCAGGCGCGGCATCTGGGAGCCAGTCGGCGACAGATCCGCCGACGAGTTGAAATCGGCCAGCAAGTCCTTCCACTCCCCATCGGGGGTCAGGCTGCGGGTGGCAAAGTGACAGTTCATCTGGCGGCCGGCGCTGGCAGGCTCCGCCTCCACATCGGCGTGGGCATACAGCTGGGCGAAGAAGGCGGCCACGTCAGACATCCCCAGGGCGAACATCAGGGTCTGGTCGCGGTAGTAGCCAGCCCGGATGTCCCCGGGGCGCCAGGCCCGGGCCATAGCCACTTGGGGAATCTCCTTGCCGTCGCCGAAGATTCCAAACTTCGCCTTGCCGCTCATGACCTCGCGGTGCCCCACCAGGCTGGCCTCACGGCTCAGCACCGCCGTCTCGTAGTCGGCCAGGATGTCCGCGGCCGATAGCGCAATTCGCTCCAGCTCCACCTTGGCTCGGCTGCCTGTATCCACCGATGCCATCTCGCCTGCTCCTTCCGGTGCCGGGGGCCACCGAGGCCGAATGGCAATTTGCGGCAGCGGCGGCCCGATTTGTGCGCGGCGGAGACTACTGCCCTGCCTCACCCCATGCAAGCCGCAGCGTTGGCGCCTATCGCAGCTGAACCCGGGGATCGAGGACGGCGTAGACCGTGTCCGCCACCAAGTTGCCCATGGCGTACACGATGACGGTGGCAATCGCGATCGCCTGCATCAGAGGCACGTCGCGGCGGTCTATGGCGAAGGTGAGGAGGCGTCCGAGGCCCGGGTAGTTGAAGACGTTCTCGACAACGATCAGTCCGCTGACCAGCCAGCCGAGGCTGATCGCCACGACGGTGACGGTGGGCGCCAGGGCGTTCCTCAACACATGACGGAACACGACCACGCGCCACGGCAGGCCCTTCAGCACGGCCGTTGTCACGTAGGCCTTGCCAAGCTCCTCCACGACCCCGGCGCGGGTGAGGCGAGCCACGTACGCCACTAGCACGAGGGAGGCGGTGGCGCCTGGCAAGATCAGCTGGGGGAACGCCTCGCGAAGGGAGGCCCCGGGGGCAACTGCCGAACTCGCCGGCAGGAGGGACCACCGGAAGGCGAAGAGCTGGACTAGGACCAGGCCGGTGACGAATTCGGGAAGCCCGACCACCGCGAGGGCGCCTACGCTGATGGCGGCATCGAAGAGACTTCCCGCCCGGAGTCCAGCTACGGCACCGAGGCCTATGGCCAGGGGCACGGTCATGACCAGGGTCACCGCCGCCAGGCGAAGGGACTTGCCTAACCGCTCAGCAGCCAGGCAGGCGATGAGTACCCCCGTGCTGTAGGACGTTCCCCAGTCGCCCCGCAACAATCCCATTAGCCAGTCGAAGTACTGGTATGGCCACGGCCTGTCCAGTCCCAGGTCTGCCCGCAGGGCAGCGAGGGCGGACTCTCCCGCCTCGCGGCCGAGGATCACTCGGGCGATGTCCCCCGGCAACACCTGGGTGATGCCGAACACCACCGCCGATGACACCAAGACCGTGACGACCACGAAGGCCGTGCGGCGGGCGACGTAGCCGGTCATGGCCGCGGCCCGGGCGCCCCCCCCTCTTGGGCCGCCCGGAGGTCTTCGAGGGGGATGTGGCACCGCACCGCCTTACCCTGAGGCGCGACCTGCCATGGGGGCGCCTGGGCACGGCACTGATCGCCGGCATACCGAGGACACCGCGGGTGGAAGGGGCAGCCGGAGGGAATGTCCACCGGGCTCGGCGGGTCCCCATGGAGGCGAATAGGGTTCCCCGGCGCTGCGGGGTCCGGCACCGGCACCGCCGACAACAGGGCCTCGGTGTAGGGGTGCTGAGGCGCCGACATCACATCGGCGGCGCGGCCAGCTTCCACGACCTGGCCCAAGTACAGCACCACCACTGTGTCCGCCAACCACACGACCACGGACAGATCGTGGGAAATGATCACGTATGCCGTCGCGTCCCGCAGCTGCAGCGAGGCCAAGGTGTTGAGCAGGGCGGCCTGAACCGAAACATCGAGGGACGACAGGGGTTCATCAAGGAGCATGACCAGCGGGGACAAGGCTAATCCCCGAGCCAAGGCGACGCGTTGCTTCTCGCCGCCGCTGAGCTGACCCGGCCAGCGGTCGGCCATGTACGGCGCAAGACCAACAGCTGCCAAGAGACGTTCGACGCGGCCGCGGATTGCGGCATCGCCCCCTGGACGAAGGCGAACACTTCGAGCGAGGGTGCTCCCGACGCTGCGATATGGGTTTAGGGCCTCCTCGGGGTCTTGGAACACCATTTGAAGTCGCCGGCGGTCCGCTCTGCTACGACCTCCAAGGGCGGGGGCCAGGCGTCGGCCTTGGAGCGTCACGCTGCCGGAGTCGGGGCGAAGGAGACCCACAGTGGCAGCGGCCACGGTCGTCTTCCCGCTGCCGCTCTCCCCCACCAAGCCGACGGTCTCGCCGCGAGCCACGGTCAGGTCGACGCCGTTCACCGCCGCCACGGCGCTGCCGCGTCGCCGCCGGAGCGCCTGAGGCGGAGCCCTTGGCACCGCAAATGAAACCTCGAGACCGCGGACGGCCAGGACCGGGTCCCCATCTCCAGGACGCTGGCTCCGCGGTGGGTCGTGGCCCTCCGGAGCGGGAGCGGCCCCGGACGGGCGCCCAGGTGCCGGGGGCAAAGGCGACACGGTGCCATCGACCAAGGCCCGCCAGCGGAGACACCGTACCCTGCGGCCCGTCCCGGCCACCTCCAGGCCGGGGGCCGTGGTCTCGCACGCCGCCTCCACTATCGGGCAGCGGGGGGCGAAGGCGCAGCCCGGGGGCTGCTCTCCAGGGGCAGGCATCCGCCCGGCGATGGTCGGTAGCGGCGCCCCTTTGCGAATAGCGCCAACCCGCGGCAAGCAGGCCAGTAGGCCGTGGGTGTAGGGATGGAGGGGAGCGGCGAAGAGCTGTGCCACGGCCGCCTCCTCCACGACCTCTCCGGCGTACAAGACGGCCACTCTGTCGGCCACTTGGGCGACCACCCCAAGGTTGTGGGACACGTACACGACCGCCGTGTCCCGCCGGATCCGGGCTCGCAACAGGTCCAGCATTGCCGCCTCGGTGGTCACGTCGAGGGCGGTGGTTGGCTCGTCGAGGACAAGGAGCTGAGGGTCCCGAGCAAGGGCCATGGCGATCATGACCCGCTGTTGCATGCCGCCCGACAGCTGATGCGGGTAGCCCGTAGCCACCCGCCTTGGATCCGCCAGACCCACTCCAGCCAATGCGCGGACCACGGCGGGTTCCCCTTGGTCGCGCCCCGCTTCTCGGCCCCCGGCAACGACCTCCGCCACCTGGCGGCCGATGGTCATCGATGGGTTGAGGGCCGGCCCGGGCTGCTGCGGCACGAACTTGACCACGTCCCGCCACATTCGCCGGTGGCCGGCGTCGTCCAGGGTGGACCAGTCGGTGCCGCATATCAATACGCGTCCGGATGCGATTCTGGCCGCGGGTGGCAGGCGGCCGATGGCCGCCATGGCCAAGGTGGATTTCCCCGCGCCGCTCTCCCCCACGACGGCCAGGGTCTCCCCCGGCGCCACCTGGAGACTCACGCCGACGAGGGCTGGAGTCCCTTGTCCACCGCCAGGGTACTGCACCGTCAGGTCCAACACGTCCAGAGTCGCCTTGGCGGGCGCCTTCGGGGCCGGGCTGGTTGGCCGGTGGCCACGGGGACGGGGAGTCATCTCTTGGTCCGGGGCGCCCCGACGGCCCCGCGCACTCCATCAGCCAAGAGATTAGCGCCTATCACCAGCATGGATATGGCCAGCCCGGGGAAAAAGAGGGCCCACGGTACGAGGGCCGCGTAATTCCGCGACTCCTTCACCATTAGTCCCCAGTCTGGCCGCGGCGGTTGCACCCCCACCCCAAGGAAGCCCAGGGAGGCGATTAAGAAGATGGCGTACGAGAAGCGCAGGGCCGACTCCACGGCCAGCACCGGCACCACGGCGGGGAAGATGTCATGCCAGAGGATTGCCAGGGTCTCCTCCCCGGATAGCCGGGCGGCCTTGACGTACGCCTTTTCCTTGACACTCAACACCACGCTGCGGGTCACTCGAGCCACGATCGGCGTGTAGACGATCGCGATCACCACCAGCACGCTCCCCCGACTCGGTCCCAAAACGCCCAAAAGCAGCAGCGCCAACAGGAGAGCCGGCATGGCTAGCACGGCGTCGAACACGCGGAACACGACCTCTTCGGTGAGACCGCCCCGGTAGCCCGCCCACATCCCAACCCCCGCTCCCAGCATCACCGCGACGGCGGTGCTAACTCCCGCCAGGCCGAGGACATCCCTGGCGCCGATCACGATGCGGCTGAAGACGTCTCGGCCGAGCCTGTCCGTGCCAAAGAGATGGGCCATGGACGGCGGCTGCCGCGCGGCACCGGGAATCTGCTCCGTGGCACCGTAGGGCGCGATGACCGGCCCCAACAGGGCCACCCCTAGAAACAGCGCCACGATGGCCGCCCCCACAGCGGATCCTTGATGGGACAGTAACCCACCGAGACCGTCCCGCCATCGGCGGGTGCCGGTCAGCACCCTAGCGTCGCCGAATGGCGGCCAGATCCGTGCGACCGGGGAATGCCTTCATGGTGAAGTCGGCGAACTCGTCGCTGATTGCCCCAAGCTCGACGAAGAAGTAGGGGATGATGACCGGTCCCCGCTCGATCATGATGCGCTGCAGCTCGGTGTACGCTTCCGCCCGAGCTGCATCGTCGGTGGTGCTGCCAGCCTCGCTGATGAGCGTGTCCACCTCGTCGTCGCAATACTTGGCCTCGTTCCACTTGGCGCCACAAGCCAGCATCACGTCCAAGTAGAACTGGGGCACCGGCCGCGACCCCCAACCAGTGATCCCTAGGTCCACGTCCAGCCAGTGGTTCTCGCCGTAGTACACGCTCTCCGGCTCAACAACGATGTCGACGTCAACACCGGCGTCAGCCCACTGCTCCTTTAGAACCGCTGCCAGATCGGGCCGGTCGCCCGTGTCCGGGGTGTGAAGTTCCAGGTGCAAGCCGTCGGGGTGGCCCGCCTCGGCCAGGAGCTGCCGGGCGAGGGCTACATTCCGGCCGGGCAGCTCCGCTTCCTCGGAGTAGTAGGCGCGGTACAGGGGTCCGATGGGGCTGTCGCGGCCAATGGCCCCGACGCCCCCAGCGACGGTGTCGAGGATGGCCTCCCGGTCGGTGGCCAGCCGGAGGGCGGACATCACCCGCGGGTCGTTCCCCGGTTCCCGGTCGGCCCGCAATCGCACAAGGTTGAAGCCGTTAGTGGGCACGGTCTGGGTCTCGATACCATCGACGGCCTGAAGGGTCTCGAAGAGAGGCGTCGGCATCCGCATCACCAGATCCACCTGGCCGCCCCGGAGGGCGTCCACGCTGGCCGCCTCGTCTGGGAAAAAGATGAGCTCAACGGTGGCCACGTGGGGTTTCCCGGCGATGAAGTACTCGCCACTCGCGGACATGGTCATGCGATTCTCAGGGCGGTAGTCCTCCACCACGAAGGGCCCGGTGCCGTTGAAGGTAGTGCCTGGCTCCTGGGTCCCGGCCTTCAAGATGACGGCGTGGTTGTCGCTGAGGTCATACAGGAAGAACGGATTCGTCTCCCTGAGCGTAAACGCGACCTCGAGGGGGCCAACCTCGCTGACTCCCAAGATGTTCGAGTACAGGTCGGCGGTGGCGTACTCTGAGTCCGGGTCCCGGAGGCGATCAAATGTCCACACGACGTCCCCGGCGGACAGGGGAGCCCCATCGTGGAACCGAGCCCCATCCTCAAGCTGGAAGGTATAGGTGAGGCCGTCCTCCGCCACGCTCCAGCTCTTCGCCAGCCGGGGCTGGATGGCGTTGTTGGCATCGATGTCCACCAGGTAGTCGTACACCGCGTTCAGGATCGTGATCTCGGCATCGGATGACGCCAGGGCGGGGTCGAGCTGGACGGGGATGTCCAGGGCTACCCGCAACGGACCCTGGGCTGTGGCCTCGATGGAGGCAGCCGCCGTGACCTCGACGGATGAACCACCGGAGGACCGATCACCAGCGGCTGGGCCAGGGTAGCTCGATTCCGGGGCGCATGCGCCGACGGATCCAGCCACGATGGCCGCCAGGGCGAGGCGGCCTCGGAATCCGATGGACTTCATGCGGCAGGCATTCGCGACTGTCATGATTTGCCTCCACAGGCTCGGAAAGGGAACAGGCGTCTTGGCGGCTGCGGGCCAGGGTGCCGACCACCGGCCCCAGGGTCAAGCGCCCGGCGGAAGGTCGAGGGGTTCGAGGGGCGGCGGACTATAGAGCAGGTACTCGTGATCGCCCCCCGCGGTCTCCACGACCCGCACACGACGACCGGATGATAGGGCCCGGTCTAGTGCCGAGGTGTAGGCAGCTTGGTTGGAGCGGCGAACCACGAAGGCGTAGACGGCGAGGGGCCCGGCCACCACCACCATGAGGGCCGCTCCGGCCACGGCGGCTCGGTCAGCAACGGGGGGAACAAAGCGAGCGACCAGGCCCGCCACGATTGACGGCGCGAAGCCCCAGGTCAGAATGCGCTTATTCCACCTCTTTACCCTCGGCGACGCCGGGGCGTCTGGCGGCAAATCCCGAGGCAGCAGCCGGCCTGGGGGCCGCTCGGGTCCAGCGTCGCCGCGGGCCGCCTCAGACACCCTCGAAATCCAGGTGGCCCCGGGGCACATTCGTGGCCACAAGGCGCACCCGCAATCGGTCGCCGACGTCGAGGCCCCGGCGGCGCCGGACCAGCTTTCCTTCACCTGGCGGATTCAGGAGACGGATCCACACGTCCCGGCCCTTGACCCCGGTGACAAGGGCGTCGAAGGCCTCGCCCACGCAACCACTCATGAGCAGAGCAGTGGCCGACTTTCGCAGGTGCCTCTCCGCCCTGGCCGCCTCGTCTTCGCGCCACGTGCAATGGGCCGCCAGCTCCTTGAGCTCCTCGGCGCCGTACACCGATTTGCCCCCGGCGAGGGCGGCCTTGACGAGGCGCTGGGTCACCAGGTCCGGATAGCGCCGGTTCGGAGCCGTGGAATGGGTGTAGTCTTTCACCGCCAGGGCGAAGTGACCGGGCACCCTGTCGCCTGGCATCTCAGCCACGTACTCTCCGGAGCCCAAGAGTTTGACAACCGTGAGGGACAAGTCGGGAAAACGCAGGGGGTCGGCCCGGCGACGATCATCTAGAAACCTCTGGAGAGACCTCTGGTCCGGCATCGGCGGCAGTTCGTGGCCTAGGCCATGGGCGACGTCGACAATTCGCTCCCAGCGATCAGGCGTGCGCACGACCCGGCGAATAACCGGGAACCCATGGCGGTCCAGGAACCGGGCCACCACGACGTTGGCGGCAATCATGAAGTCCTCGATCAGCCGCCGGGCACTGTTCTTCACCTCCACCTTGAGGGCCGTCATGGCCCCGGCCACGAAGACCGCCCGGGGCTCGATGGTGCTCAGCTCCAGGGCACCACGACGAGCCCTTTGGGTACGCAACCGCCGCGCCACCCTGTCCTGGCGCCGGAGAGTCTCGGGTAGTCCCGGTATCTTGGCGATGGCCGGCGGGGCGCGTCCATCGCCGTCCAGCCAGCAGGCGACGCCGTCATAGGCCAGCTGCACCCTGTTGCGCACCTGGGCCCGGAAGACCTCTTCTGCCTGAACGCGCCCGTGGGGACCAACCTCCATGGCAACGACCACGGCCGCCCGGTCCTGGCCCTCGTTGAGGGAGGTCAGGTCAGTCGACAGACCCTCATCGAGCATGGGGATCATCCGGGCCGGCGGATACAGGGAGGTGGTGTTAGCCATGGCTCGGCGATCCGAGGGACCGTCCCGTGGCAGCACCTCATCGACGTCGGCCACGGCCACGTAGATCCGATCGCCGTCACCGGCCGCCTCAGCGCATGTCAGCTGATCAAGGTCCCGGCTGTCATCGTTGTCGATGGAGCACCATGGCAGCCCTCTCAGATCCTTTAGGCCGACCGTGGAAGCCGGACCACCGAGACCTGCCACCTCCTTCCGGACCCCTGGCGACATGTCCACAAGGAAGCCCCGGGCCTCAAGCACCTGGCGGGCAAGGGTGGCCAGCACCTCCCGGTCCGTGGCACCCGTCTTTTCGTCGACGTTCAAGGTCTTCTCCCTGGCAAGGCCAGACAGTATAGACGGTCTCCCCGGCTCCCTCCACGGCACGGCCATCCCCCAGCCGCCCCGCGGGGTTGACGGCGCCAGCGGTCGTCTCTACCGTGGCCGGCGATAGAGCCAGTCCCTCGCGTTCAGGAACCAGCCCGTGAGCCGATATGTCCTTGCCCTCGATGCGCGCCTCACCGCCTGTGCACGGCGGACCCAGGTGGGAATGGCGGCGGCCTGGTACGCCTTCATCTTCTTCCTGTCGGCCGCGCCGGGCACCGACGTGGACTCCACAGCCTGGGCCCTGGGACTCCTGTCCCTGGAGGGCCTAAACGCCCTGTTTCGCCTGTCGGCCCACGTGGGGGTGTTCGGGATCATGGCGGTCCTGGTGTACCTGGCCCTGCGCGGCGACCTGGAGTGGGGGCCTCGGAGCTACTGGGTCACGGTGGCGGTCACCGGCCTCCTCGGCCTCGGCGACGAGATCCACCAAGGATTCGTGCCCCTTCGGCACTTCCGTCCATTTGACGCCGCCGTGGACGCCATCGGCGGGGCAGCGGTGCTGCTTGTGGTGGCGTGGGCCTTGCAGGCCGCTAGGAAGCGCGCCCTACCCCGGGGGGGTGCCGGCGCCTGCTGACGGGGCCACCGGGGCCGGCTGCCCTTTGGCGCACCCGGGGCGTCAGAGCCCGGTGATGCCCCGGATGGCCCAACCCACCCGACTCCGGTACGTTGGTCGCCCGGCGCTCGACTCCGGCGGTGTTCCTTGCCGCCCTTCGATCGC